>NZ_QORN01000002.1:0-118842 GCF_014830205.1 Limosilactobacillus walteri | reverse complement strand
CTTAAATTTTACAATCTGCCATAATAAAAACATCTGGCCACCATATAATTTAGTTCCCGTAGTTAATAAAAAAGCTGCGAAAAAGTATCCGAAAATGGAAAAAGCCCTTAATGCGGTTGATGCAAAGTTAACGACTAAACAACTAACGGCACTAAATAAAAAGGTCAATGTTGAACATCAAAACTATAAAACTGTCGCTAAAACTTGGTATAACCAAAACTTTAAATAATTTTAAAACGCAATAAGAAGTTTTTTTGTTAAATGATAGTGGGAGGTGATTGCTTGATAGAACAGATATGTCGCTATTTTCAAACTAACAGTGGTCAATACTGGCAATATGTTGGGCAGCATATTACGCTTACATTAGTAACATTAGCAATTTCAATGATGATTGCACTGCCGCTAGGGTACCTTGGATCACGAAATAAGGTAGTTGCTAATTTTTGCGTTGCATTTGCGCAGGTGTTACGAATTATTCCCAGTCTGGCGTTATTATTCCTATTAATCCCGTTTATTGGCACGGGTATCATTCCGGCATTGATAGCATTAGTTGTCCTAGCCTTACCGCCTTTACTCGTCAATACTATTCTTGGGTTTAATGAAGTGAGCCCCCTATATAAAGAAGTAGGGACCGCGTTAGGAATGAACAGCCAGCAATTACGCAGGCAGATAGAGGTCCCATTGGCACTTCCGTATATTTTAAATGGCGTCAAACTAGCAATGGTTGAGATTATTGCAAGTGCGACGTTGGCAACATATATTGGTGCAGGTGGCCTGGGGACGTTGATTTTTACTGGCCTCGGATTATATGACATGACCTATGTAGTAATTGGCGCAGTTAGTGTAGCAATTTTGTCATTGCTTGCTATGACTAGTTTTGATTATTTAATTAGGAAGGTACAAAAACATGACGAAACCAATTATTCAATTTAAACATGTCCAAAAACGATTTGGCGATAATATTATTATTCCGGATTTGAACTTTACAGTTAATCAGGGTGAGTTTGTGACTATCCTTGGTTCATCGGGGTCTGGTAAAACAACTACTTTAAAAATGATAAATGGTCTTTGGCAGCCGAGCGCTGGTGAAATTTTAATCGATGGTCAGCAAATTAGTAAGTTAGACCAAGTTAAGCTACGTCGTCATATGGGGTATGTTGTTCAACAGATCGGCCTCTTTCCTCATATGACAATCGCAGAAAATATTGCGGTGGTTCCGAAAATGCTTCAGTGGTCGCATAGCAAAATTGATCGACGAGTTAAAGAACTATTAGAGCTGGTTCGACTTGAACCAGGGGTCTATGCTAACCGTTATCCGCAGCAACTGTCTGGGGGACAGCAACAACGGGTCGGTGTTGCGCGGGCATTAGCGACTAATCCGCCATATGTCTTGTTTGATGAACCATTTGGTGCTCTTGATGCATTGACGCGAAGTGAGCTGCAGCAAGAGATCAAAAGGATACATGAATCGTTAGCTGATAAGACATTTATGTTTGTAACCCATGATATTAATGAGGCGCTTTTCCTTGGTCAGCGGGTAATGGTGATGCACAAAGGACAAATTGTCCAATTTGCTAGCCCAGAAGTACTTGTTCGTCATCCAGCTACTCCTTTTGTTGAAGAACTGTTGGGAACCGTTCAGCAAAATGAGAATTTATGGAGGCACCAACATGATTGAATACTGGAATGAAAATTGGCCGGTGATGTTGGAAGATGTTCAGCAGCATGCGGTAATGGTGCTTTCGTCACTAGGAATTGCGCTAATAATAGCTATCATAATCATTTTGCTGTTTCTTCGGCGGCGTAATTGGCTTAATGGTTTGGTATATTTCTTTTCTCTACTATATTCAATCCCTAGTTTTGCTTTCTTTGCTCTTCTCTTGCCAGTTTCAGGGTTAGGAATGCGAACAGCTATTATTGTGCTAACGATTTATTCTGAATATGTATTATTGCGGTCATTTATTACGGGGATTCGAGAAGTTGATCCTCAATTGATTGAAGTGGCAACTGGTATGGGGATGACGAAGGGACAAGTCTTTTGTCAAGTCCAGCTCCCGCTTGCTTTACCCGCAATTTTTAGCGGAATTCAGGTTGCTTTAGCTTCTACGATGGCAATGGCAACGATTGCTGCCACAATCAGTGCAGGTGGTTTGGGACAATTACTATTTGAAGGCCTACAGGGTCAGCAAGTGGTACCGATTTTATGGGGAACGGTTTTGACAATGGCCTTAACATTAGTCTGCGCTGGGATTGTTCAGTTTTTTGCTTGGTTGCTAACGCATCGGTGGAAAGGAGTAATGGAAAAATGAAAGCAGTTGTTATAAAAAAAGCGGGTGGCCCCGATCAGCTTATTTATCAAGATGTGCCAACGCCAAAGGTAAGACCAGGCTGGTCACTAGTTAAAGTGATGGGGTTTGGCATTAATCATTCAGAAATTTTTACGCGAAAAGGATTATCACTAACAGTTAAATTTCCGCGTATTCTTGGGATTGAATGTGTAGGTTTGATTGAACAGACGACTGATCCGAAGCGCCTGCCAAAAGGGCAAAAAGTAGTTTCGATAATGGGCGAAATGGGACGTGCTTTTGACGGTTCTTATGCGGAATATGTTTTGCTGCCTAATGAGCAGATATACCCAGTAGAAACGCGGCTAGACTGGGAAACACTAGCAACAATTCCTGAGACTTACTATACTGCCTATGGTTCCTTGCTTAATCTTCGCTTGCAATCAGGAGAAAGTGTTTTAGTCCGCGGTGGGAGCAGTGGTGTTGGGATTGCCTTTATGAAATTGGTGCGCGCGCTCTTTCCAGATATTCGTGTTACAGGAACAACGAGGCGTTCACAAAAGGCGGATCAACTAATCTCGGCAGGCTATGATGATGTGGTTTTTGATCAGCAAGGTCACCTAAAAACGGAGCTAAAATTTGATAAGATCTTTGAATTGATTGGGCCGGCGACAGTTAAGGATAGTTTTAAACACACTAACCCCGGCGGAATTGTCTGCAGTACAGGGGAATTAGGGAATAAATGGTACCTTGAAAAGTTTGATCCCATTATGGATATTGCACCTAATAGTTATCTTACGAGTTTTTATTCTGGCAACGTTGATCAACAAAAACTCAATGGGTTGTTAAGACTAATTAGCGAAAAAGGAGTTGCTGTTAAACCGGTCAAGGTGTTTCGGCTAGATCAATTACCATC
Organism: Limosilactobacillus walteri; assembly: GCF_014830205.1. NCBI lineage: Bacteria > Bacillati > Bacillota > Bacilli > Lactobacillales > Lactobacillaceae > Limosilactobacillus > Limosilactobacillus walteri. The sequence goes on along the minus strand of NZ_QORN01000002.1, from coordinate 115,641 downwards.
GGCCCACCGTTATTTAGAGAGCCACGATAGTTTTGGTAAAGTAATCGTTTTAAATCAAGCAGATGAGTAGCTAATAAAGTAAAAGCAAGCGTAAAATAAGACTACTAAAAGGATGGAGGTAGTCAGAATGAAAAAAGAAGAGTTAAAAAAACGTCTTTCGCCAATTCAATATGCAGTTACCCAAGAAGCTGCTACTGAACAACCTTTTACGGGTAAATATGATCATTTTGATGAACCGGGAATATACGTCGATGTTGTTAGCGGTGAGCCGCTTTTTTCTTCTCGCGATAAATATGATTCTGGTTGTGGCTGGCCTGCTTTCACAAAGCCGATTGCCAAACGAGTAATTAAGGAAAAACGTGACCAGTCGTTTGGGATGGAACGTACTGAGGTAAGAAGTAAAGCGGCAGACTCCCACCTGGGTCATGTTTTTACTGATGGGCCAGTCGACCAGGGCGGTCTCCGTTACTGCATCAATTCGGCAGCGTTGAGGTTTATTCCAGCCGCACAACTTGCTGATGAAGGCTATGGCGAATATGCTAAATTATTTAATAATTGATTGCATGAACGAAACTAAGCTAAAAATTATGAGGATAATAAAAAATTCGAGCTCAGACTAACAGTCACAGTTCGAATTTTTTGATGTTATTTAGTTTGGCTTAGTTAAGTCGATGTTGGTGCTTACCGCCAATGAACAAACTAATAATAGAAGCTAAAAGAATTGCAGAAAAACTAACTACAGCGATTACGTTACTTAATAATGACATCATGGTAAACACCCTTTCTTAAATAATCTACTGTTATCGCTTTCATCGACTATATTATAACATTTATAATGCAAAGATGATTCAAATAACGGCTAATAATTTGCTAAGACTTTAGGCAGAAAAAGCTTAGGGAAAACTAATAATAAACTATTTAAGTTGACCTCCTCGTTGATGCCCTAAGAGCTTTTATTCATCTAAAAATTGGTCTGCACAAGCTAAGGCTTTTCCGCCATAAACAGTAGAAGGGCCGCCACCCATCATAATTGCAATATTAATAGTTTCGACAATTTCATCGCGGGTCGCACCAAGTTTAATAGCGCCTTTAACATGCTGGATAATGCATCCCTCACAACGAATTGCGATTGCAATTCCTAAAGCTTCTAGTGCCTTGGTTTTACTATCGAGAACGCCTTCTTCAATTGCAGCATCATGAACGTTTAAAAATGCTTTGCCTACTTCACCAGTGCTGTTAAAAATATTTTTATTATTAGCCATGATCTCTGCCAATTCTTGATGATAGTCAGTCATAATTAACACCCTTTCTTGATTTTATAAGACAAGTTAACATCCTATGACTATTGTAACCGTTTTCTTTAACGTGAGATAGTAAAAAGACTAGGAAACTATTTCCTAGTCTTTTTACTAAAATAAGGCTTATTAAGAAAAGAAGTTACGGACAATTTGCTTATAAGCTTTGATGGTTGCAAGATAACTTGAAATTGTCGTAAATTCATCAGTTTGATGGGCTGCATTCCATGAATCACAGCCAAGCACAACAACCGGTAACTCGGGGCGGTGAAGGGTGAAGACGCTGGCGTCAGTAGCACCGTTAATAATATCAAGCTTAACATCATTAGGATAGTTTCTTTGGGCCGCATCTAGCGAAATTTGGACGAATTGGTTAGCGGGATCAGTTGCGATTGGATAGAAATCCTGAATGACCTTCAATTCCAGTTGGAATGGCGTAGTGTGATTGATGTATTCAAGGGTATCTTGGAGTCTGTCAATGACTTTTTCGTTATTAAAGACCGCGGTTGGCCGGATATTCCCGTGAAGAGTTGCGCTATCAGGAATAGTATTCACTTGGTCACCGCCATTGAAAATAGTGATACTGTGTTGAACTTTTCCAAGATATTGATCATCCTTAGCATCGTCAAAGAGGTGTTTTTCTTCTTCGACAAATTTAAGCAATCCTTCAATAGCATTAATCCCTTGGTCGGGGTGCGAACTATGGCATGATTTACCAAAACTTGTAACACGGTAATTCATACTACCAGAGTGAGCAAAAATAACATTGCCGCCAGTGGGTTCGCCTACTACCAGTGCATCTAAGTCAGCAGCAGCCCCTTGCTTTTCAAGACGGTAGGCGCCTGGAGTTCCTAACTCTTCACCGGCTGTAGCAATAAAACGGACTTTACCAGCTGGAAGTTGCCCAGCTTCTTTTAATTCGATGAGGGCCAGCGCTTGGGCCGCTAAGCCGCTTTTCATGTCTGCGGAACCACGGCCATATACGCGGTCACCGACAATTTCACCGCTAAATGGAGGATATTGCCAGCGATCAGGGTTAGGCACAGCAACTGTATCTTGGTGACCGGTAAATCCAAGGATACGTGAGTCTTCTCCAGTGCCGATTTCGGCAATTAAGTTTGCGCGACGGTCACCGAATTCATCAACTTTCACCTCGATACCGTGGGAGGATAGTAACTTTTGAAGATAATGGGCTACTTCCGCCTCATTGCCATTAACAGTGTGAATTTGAATTAAGTCTTGCAATACCTTTACTTTTTCGCTGGTTTCCATAATGGACCTCCTTTTTTAACGATCTTGGTGATTAAGCTTTTTAGCGAGGAAATCACCAATAACTTGAATAATTAAAACAAATAGTAATACAAGTAGGGTCGCAACCAGGGTAACGTCATTATTGAAGCGGTCATAACCATATGAAATAGCGGTGTTACCAAGACCACCGGCACCGATTGCCCCGGCCATTGCTGTTAAACTTACTAAACTGATTAAGGTTACTGTGGAAACACGTACTAATTCTGAACGGGATTCACGCAGGTAAACATCAGTAATAATATCCCAGTTGGTTGCTCCGATTGCTTGCGCTGCTTCAACTTTTCCATGGTCGACACTTTCAAGAGCAACTTGGACTTGCCGTGCATAGAAAGCAAAAACGCCAAGAGAAAGCGGTACTAATGCAGCAGTTGTCCCGATTTGGGTTCCCACAATTAATTGGGTGAAGGGGGCAATGAAGGCCAGTAAGATAATAAATGGGATTGCTCGAAAAATTGAAACAACTTTGTCGACGATGTTAAAGACAACGCGGTTTTCAAGAATACCGCCTGGTTCGGTAATTACAAGGGCAACTCCAAAGACTAATCCTAAAATTCCGCCAAAAATAGCTGGCCAAAAAGTCATGTAAATTGTTTGAATGATTGAGGTACCCCAACCATTGTCACCACCCCAGCCGAGTTGAATTACGTTTGGTATAAGATTATTCATTCCAAATCCTCCGATCATCAATCTTGGTTACAGTAACATTGTTTGCTCGTAAGAAGTCAATTGCTTGTTTACGCTTATCAGCATCCCCCTTAATCACAACGAACAGGGTTCCTACTGGCGAACCAGCAAGTACTTCGATATTGCCATAAAGCATGCTTGCTTCAACTTGGAGCTTTTTGTATAGCTCAATAATAATTGACTTTGTAACATTATTAGCATCGTAAACCAATTGAAGCAGTTCTTCGTCATCATTTAAGTGCTCAAGGTCGAACGCCTTCAATGTATCAACAGCTGCTAATGAACCACCAACGAATTGACGGGTAAGTTCTTGCTGTGGTTGTAAGAATACTTTTTGAAGGGTTCCTCGTTCGATGATTTGCCCATATTCCATAACTGCAATTTTATTAGCAACGCGCTTAACTGCATCCATTTCGTGGGTAATCAGAACGATTGTTAAACCTAGCTTCTCATTTAAGCGTTTTAAGAGGTCTAAGATCTGATTTGTGTTTTGCGGGTCAAGGGCAGAGGTTGCTTCATCTGAGATTAGAATTTCAGGATCATTTGCGAGTGCCCGGGCAATTGATACCCGCTGTTGTTCCCCCCCTGACAATTGTACGGGGTAGAATTCTGCTTTATCTTTTAAGCCAACAAGGTCCAATAATTCAAGTGCCTTCTTTTCTTTGGCATCATCATCAAGTTTAGTATGCTTTAAAGCAAAGAGAACATTTTCAATTACTGATGTTTCATTCAAGAGGTTAAAGTGTTGGAAAATCATACCAATCTTACGCCGCTTTTCTTGAAGTTCCTTATTACTAATTTGTTGGTGATGATCCTTAAAGAAAACTGTTCCATTAATAGTAACAGTTCCTTCAGAGGGAAGCTGGAGGAGGTTGATGGTCCGTACTAACGTTGACTTTCCGGCACCAGAATAACCAACGATGCCGTAGATATCACCTTGTTCTACTTTGAGGGTGACATCTTTAACTGCATGAACAACATGTTTTCGTTGTTTGAAGGTCACACTAATGTTATCTAAATCAATAATGGGATTTGTCATGGTAGTCCTCCTTATTTATTGAAGTTAAGATCCCAAGCTGGAATTTCTGCTGTACCGTAAAGTTTCTTGATTTCTTGCTTTGTCTTTTCTGTTTGGTAAGCCTTAACGACATCTTTGTAGATTTTATTGTTCTTTTGACTGTCTTTGGCGGCAATAATGTTAACCCATTGCTTAGAGTCTTTATTAATTGGTTCAACAAAGATAGCACTCTTGTAATTGAGTCCGGCTGCTTGAGCATAGTTAGTATTCACAACTGCAGCATCAACATCGTCTAATGAACGGGCAGTTTGATCGGCGGCTAATTCTTTAATTTTAAGATCGCGTGGATTCTTGGAAATCGAACTAACGGTAGCGAGCTTAGTACCCTTCTTTAATTCAATTAGACCAGCATTCTTTAATGCGAAGAGGGCCCGTGATTCGTTTGAGGCATCGTTTGGCACGGCGATTGTTCCGCCATCAGGAATTTCTTTAACACTCTTGTATTGCTTGGAGTAAAGGCGAATTGGTGTAATGTAAGTATCACCAATTGAAACAAGGTCAGTCTTGTGTGCTTTATTCCATGTTTGCAAGAAAAGCTTGTGTTGGAATGAGTTTAAGTCAACGTCACCATTTTCTAGCGCCTTGTTAGGTTGGTTGTAATCGGTGAATCGTTTGAACTTTAAGGTAACATTGTACTTATCTTTGGCAGTCTTGCTTACAGTTTTCCAGATTTCATCATCTTGTTTTGATCCAGCCATGATCCCAATCGTAACCGTCCGCTTTGCTTGTTCTTGAGGACGGATAAAGCTAAAGTAACCGGCAATAACAACGATTAAAGCAACGACAATCCAGATAATAGCATTTCTCTTCTTCTTACTCTTCATAATAAAAACTCCCTTTCAAGTTATACTTTTCTTCTTGGTAATTGAACGTTAATGTAGGAAACAAAAAAGCACTCATCCCTTAATTAAAGGACGAGTGCTCCGCGTTACCACCTTTATTCGCTAGATCCTCACAGATCTAGCCTCAGTAGGTTACTCTAATAAAATAATTAGAATTACCTAGCACTAGTAACGTGTGCTAACCCGTTATCGACTAACAATCATCGATACCATTCCAAGCCCATCTTCAGTACCTAGGCTTACTCCTTTACACCACCCAGAAGCTCTCTGAAAAGTTTCAGTACTTACTCTGCTTTTCGATATGTTTTAACGTTCAATTAATTATTATGTGTTTCATTATAATGATTCTCTAATTTTTGTCAACAACTTTTTTAATTGGAATTGTTTGTTTGGGAAGATTAAGCATCACCTAGTAATTATTGCTAACAAATATATTAAAACAAGCTTGAATAAATTCATATATGTATGCTCCTGATTTGAATAAAAAGAAATAAGAGCGCATTAAAATGCTCTGGTAATGAAAAGATGATTATGCTAGTATTAGAAAAAAGTTAGAAACTAGCGTGATTGAAAGGGGACTTAGTAATGACACGAAAAGTTGGTGTTATCGGTATGGGAAATGTAGGAGCAACAGTTGCACATTATATTGTTGCAATGGGCTTCGCTGATGACTTAGTATTAATTGATAAAAATGAAGCAAAGGTTAAGGCTGATGCATTAGATTTTGAAGATGCAATGGCTAACCTACCTTTCCATACTAATATTACTGTTAATGACTACAGTGCATTAAAGGATGCGGATGTAATTGTTTCAGCGCTTGGGAATATTAAACTTCAGGATAACCCCAATGCGGATCGCTTTGCTGAACTGCCTTTTACCCGTCAAGCGGTAAAGGAAGTTGCGCAAAAAATTAAGGATAGTGGCTTCAAGGGAAAAATCGTTGCAATTACTAACCCTGTTGATGTTATTACCTCACTTTACCAAAAAATTACGGGATTACCGAAAAATCATGTCCTAGGAACCGGAACATTATTGGATTCTGCCCGGATGAAGCGAGCAGTTGCTGATCGTCTTCACCTTGATCCGCGATCAGTTGATGGATACAACCTTGGTGAACATGGTAATTCACAATTCACTGCTTGGTCTACAGTACGGGTCTTAGGCAAGCCGTTAACAGAAATTGCTGATAAACGTGGCCTTGACCTAGATCAACTGGATAAGGAAGCGCGGATGGGAGGCTGGACTGTCTTTCAAGGTAAAAAGTACACCAATTACGGGGTTGCAACCGCCGCGGTTAAACTAGTCAACGCAATTTTAAGCGACTCGTTATCAGAATTACCAGTATCTAATTATCGTGAAGAATATGGTGTTTATCTATCATATCCGGCCGTTGTTGGTCGTGATGGGGTAGTTGAACAAGCACAACTTGACTTGACGGATGAAGAATTACAAAAGTTACAAACATCCGCAGACTTTATCAAAGAAAAGTATCAGGAAAGTCTTGAAGCTAAAGATTAAGGGAAAGTTAAATGATTAATCAATGCTGGCATTAAAAGTTTAATCATGATATAGTTATCGTTACCTTACAAAATAAAAGTGGTGTCGTTATTTCAATGGCACCACTTTTATTCTGAATAAATTAAGAAAGGAATTATATCATGACAAAAGAAGTAAAGCGTATAATTTTTGTTGTTCTTTTTTGTGAGTTCTTGATTTGTCTAGGAATGAGTCTTATTTTCCCAGTTGAACCGTTCATTAAAAATGAATACCACTTTACTGCCTTTGACATGGGAGTGATGTCCTCATTATTCGCGTTTGTACAGTTTATTGCTTCTCCCGTTGTTGGCCGTATTTCAGATAAGGTTGGGCGGAAGCCAATGTTAGTATGGGGACTATTAATTTTTGCAATTGCTGAATTTGTTTTTGCGCTAGCTCAGCATTTATGGTTATTTGATTTGTCACGGGCTGTCGATGGGTTGTCAGCAGCGATGTTTGTTCCAACGTCAATGGCATTAGCAGCCGATATTACTAGTGAAAAAGATCGAGCAAAGGTTATCGGTTGGTTATCGGCGGCCTTTAGCGGAGGATTGATCTTAGGACCGGGACTCGGTGGAATGTTAGCACATGTAAACTATAAATTTCCGTTTTGGGTTGCGGGGATATTAGGATTAATCAGTACGATTGTCGCTTGGCAGTTTTTACCTCACGATGAAGACGAGTTACTTAAAAGTGAGACTAAAAATCCTGAAAATGAATTATTAACTGGCGGATGGAGCCAAATTAGGCAAATTATGACGCCAACATTAATAACTCTTTTTGGGATGATTTTTGTTGCGGCGTTTGGCCTTGCGGGTTTTGAAAGTATATATAGCCTATACGTTAATGAAGTTCATAATTTTGACCTTAGTGCAATCGCTTTGGTTTTAACTTTAAATGGAATTATTTCGTTAATTCTACAAGTGTTTTTCTTCGACCGTCTTGTTCGTTGGCTGGGTGAAGTTCGTTTAATGCGTTACAGTTTTTTCCTTAGTGTTATAGGAACGATTTTGGTGATTTACGATCATTCACATTGGCATATCATTGTTGCAACGTTATTTGTCTTTGAAGCTTTTGACTTACTACGGCCTGCAATCACCACTTTATTGACAAAAATGAGTACGGCTAATCAGGGACTATTGAACGGTATCAATATGTCTTTAACAAGTGTCGGAAATATTATCGGTCCCTTGATTAGTGGTTATTTGCTTGATGTAAATTATCAGTATCCATACTTGTTTGTTGCAATTTTCCTGATTATTTCCTGGGTAATAACTTTTATCTTGGGAAAAGAAAGAAAAACGGCAATCGATAATTAGGATGTTATAGGGAGATGTAAACTATGAGTTCATTGTTACTATTGATTGTAATTGGATTAGCAGTAGGAATTTTCGTTATTTCGCTTGGTGGCGGTGGCGGAGCGATTTATCTTGGTGTTTTAACTGCTATTTTTCAACTACCACCAGCGACGGCGGCAGCAACTTCAATTGTAACGGCCCTCCCTGCGCTTATTTTAGGTTCTTTGGCTTATTACCGTAAAGGTTTGATTAACTTTCATTTGGGTAACCGAATGATGATTTCAGCAATTCCAAGTATTTTTGTTGGATATTTAGTGTCGCCATTTATTCCAACTAAAATATACAAGATTGTTATTGGTGGTATTTTGATTTTCTTGGGGGCACAAATTATCTACAAGTTATATCATAATGCGCCTAAAAGACAGTCAACTATTTCCCCGCAGACTGCTAGTATTATCTATGGGATCCTTGGTGGACTAATGGTCGGAATTGCCGGATTAAGTGGTGGTGGTCCAATTACTGCTGGTTTGTTAATTCTCGGCGCGTCAATGGCTAATGCATCTGCTACATCGGCATATGTACTAGTCGGTATGTCAATTGTTGGCGCGCTGTTACACTTAATGGGTGGTTCAGTTGATTGGCATGCTGCTGGTGGTTTAATTATTGGTTCACTTGCGGGATCTGTCCTTGCACCGCCGATTATTATTTGGTTGACGAAAAAACCACAACGGGCTTTTTACATCAAATTATTTATGGGATTTTTTATCATTTTAATGGGTATTAAGACGCTATAAAAAATAGGGAATGGAAAACAACCTTCTCGACAAGACGGTTGGCGAAGTTAGAACGATGATTTACACACCACAGGTTGATTGTCGTTCGTAAAATAGTAGAAGCTGAGAGAAAACAAACGTTTTTTTCCCAGCTTTTATTTTGATTGGCGATATTTTAGTCTTACCTTATTTAACGCATCAACAGTAGCATCTTTGATGGCACGGCTAGTTGCTGATGCACCAGTGATGCCGTCAACATTGGCGCTATTGGCAGTGATTATTTTTCCCGGTAGTTCCTCTAATGCCCAGCGGCCCATTTCGGATTCATGATGTTTGATGATTTGAAGATCCTTAATTTTATTATCATCGTATGTTAATAACACCTGGAGTTCACCGCCATATGCACTAAAGCCGTCACCGATATATTGATTTGCACGTAATTCTCTCATTAATTAATCATATCTCCACTAAATAACGTTATTTTGACCAGTTACACAAATAGAAAGCAAGGGGCAGTTTGCACATTTTGGATTTCGTGAAGTACACATATACCGACCCCAAAAGATCATGCTATGGTGAGCATCTAGCCAATGATCTGGTGGGATAACTGCCATTAGCTTTTTTTCGATTGCAAGGACGGTTGCATTGGGATCAACCATTCGCAGACGGCGCGCAACCCTGCTGACATGGGTATCGACAGGAAAAGCCGGGATGTTGAAACATTCTGCTAGCACAACATCAGCCACCTTTCGTCCAACACCGGAAAGGGTCATTAGTTCTTTAAGCGTATGGGGGACTTCATTGTTAAAGTCGGTAACAATTTGGCGCGATGCGTTAACAAGAAACTTAGCTTTATTACGGTAAAGTCCTAATCGTTTAATATATGGCTCCACTTCTGCTGGTTCCACCCCTGCTAAATCCTTGGGAAACGGAAATTGCTTAAAGAGGGCAGGGGTTACCTCGTTAACAGACTGATCCGTGGATTGTGCGCTTAGGATAGTTGCAAGCAGAAAATGGTAATTTGTGTCTGCAATTAGGGTTGTTCCAGCGTTCGGATAAGTTTTACGCATGATTTTAACCGCATAACGGATTTCCTCAGGGGATAGCATTAATAATCACTCTTTCGTATCAATTTATAACTATTTTAACGCTTCTCAATTAAAAAAAGCGACTAACTCATTTTTTTATCATTAAACTATTATTTGCTTAATATCATAAAAGCAAACTAACAAAAGTGCCGGTTAAGGAAAATAGGTAGTAGCTTACGTTTATTAAAGAAAACGTTTTCTTGAATTAATTTAAATAAACGATTGACCTCTTAATGGCACCTTGGTACAATATATTAAAGATTTTCTTATAATTCTAATCAAATTTTAATTATAAACGTAAAGGAGGATGATTATGAGTTTTTGGAAAACAATTACACGTAAAGAAGACCCGCGTGTTTATGATAGTAAAGACGGTCATTTGGTACGATCTTTGAAGGTGCGGGACTTTTTAGCTTTAGGTGTTGGAACGATTGTGTCCACTTCCATTTTCACTCTTCCTGGTGAAGTGGCCGCAATGCACACTGGTCCTTCAGTTGTGATCTCATTCTTATTAGCAGCGATCGTAGCTGGATTGGTTGCCTTTGCTTACGCTGAAATGGCAGCTGCCATGCCATTTGCTGGTTCAGCATATTCATGGATAAATGTTGTTTTTGGTGAGTTCTTTGGCTGGGTTGCTGGTTGGGCGCTTTTAGCCGAATACTTCATCGCTTTGGCCTTTGTTGGTTCTGGTCTTTCTGCCAACTTCCGTGCACTATTCGCACCATTAGGCTGGAAATTGCCTGCTTCGCTATCCAATGCATTTGGTACAGAGGGTGGTGTTGTTGACCTTGTTTCAGTCGTTGTGATTGTATTGGTTGCCTTGCTTATTTCTCGTGGGGTTTCTCGTGCAGCACGGGTTGAAAATATACTTGTTGTCTTAAAAGTATTTGCAATCTTACTTTTCATTGTTGTTGGTTTAACTGCTTTGAAGGCAAGTAATTTTACACCATTTATTCCGGCTTACCGTGAAACAGCTAACGGTGCTTTTGGTGGTTGGCAAGGTATCTATGCTGGTGTGTCAATGATTTTCCTTTCATATATTGGGTTTGACTCAATTGCAGCTAATTCTGCCGAAGCAATCAATCCACAAAAAACAATGCCTCGAGGAATCCTTGGATCATTGGTAATTGCTGTTGTCCTGTTTGTTGCTGTTAGTTTAGTCTTGGTTGGAGTATTGCCATATGGTCAATACGCTAACAGTGCCGAACCGGTGGGGCTTGCTTTACGGGCGGCTCACCATGGCGGTGTTGCAACTGTTGTGCAAACGATTGCGGTTGTTGGGATGTTTACGGCTTTGATCGGTATGAGTATGGCTGGTTCACGGTTGATTTATTCATTTGGTCGTGACGGTATGTTGCCAAAGTGGCTTGGAAAACTTGATGAAAGTAACCGACCAAACCGTGCATTGTGGACATTGACAATTGGCGCGGTTCTAATTGGTGCATTCTTCCCATTTGCCTTCCTTTCCCAATTGATTTCTGCCGGAACACTGATCGCATTTATGTTTGTTTCTCTTGGGGTATACGCATTGCGTCGTCGTGAAGGAAAAGATATTCCAGAACCTTCATTTAAGATGCCGTTCTACCCTGTCTTGCCAGCACTTGGTTTTATTGCCTCATTCCTTGTATTCATGGGTCTTGATTACCAAGCAAAACTTTACGCTGGGATTTGGTTCGTCTTTGGTTTAATTATTTACTTTGCTTATGGAATGCGGCACTCAACGATGGCAAAGAAAGAAGATGAACAAAATGGAAATGTTGAATACACAAAAGACGAAGTTGAAGACAACGAATAAACAGGTTCTTGCAAAAGAAGAAGAAGCTTTTGCAACTGCAGCTCGGATCAAATATTACGATATTGTTTTAGACCATGGTCAAGGAGCAATTGTTACTGATATTGAAGGCAATAACTATATCGATTTGCTTGCTAGTGCTAGTTCAACAAATACTGGCCACGCACACCCGCGAGTGGTTAAGGCTATTCAGGAACAAGCAGCCAAAATGATTCAATATACGCCGGCTTATTTTGCAAACTCACAGGCAGCCCGTTTAGCGCCGCGGTTAGCAAAACTGGCACCGATGAGTGGGCCTGTTGAAATGGTTTGGGGGAATTCTGGCTCGGATGCTAATGATGCAATTATTAAATTTGCACGGGCATATACAGGGCGCCAATATATCGTTTCATTTACCGGAGCTTATCACGGTTCAACTTATGGTTCGATGACACTTTCAGGTGTTTCATTGAATATGACCCGTAAAATGGGGCCGATGCTACCAGGAGTAGTAAAAGTTCCCTTCCCGAGTCCATGGGAACGCCTTGAGGGTGAAAAGGACGAGGATTTTGTTGACCGAATGTTTAAGCAGTTTAGGTTACCGTTTGAAACTTACCTTCCAGCTGATGAAGTGGCGGCAATTATCATTGAGCCTATTCAGGGAGATGGCGGAATTGTTAAGACACCGCCTGCATATATGCGTAAAGTTTACGATTTTGCAAAACGTAATGGTATTTTATTTGCTGTTGATGAGGTTAACCAAGGAATGGGTCGGACTGGAAAGTGGTGGTCAATTCAACACTTTGATATCGAGCCAGATTTGATGTCGGTTGGTAAATCATTGGCATCAGGATTACCGCTCAGTGCGATGATTGGTCGAAAAGAGATTTTGGAATCGCTTGGCGCACCAGCAAATGTGTACACCACTGCTGGTAACCCAGTTACTACGGCAGCAGCCAATGCAACCCTTGATGTTATTCAAAATGAACATCTCCTCGAACGATCACAGCGTTTAGGGGAAAAGGCTGCTAAATTCTTCCAGCAAGAGCAGGAAAAATATCCTTTTGTTGGGGATGTACGGATGTATGGCCTTGATGGTGGGATTGACATTGTTAATCCAGTCACTGGGAAAGGTGATCCGGAAGCAACAACGAAACTAATGTATCGAATTTTTGAATTAGGGGCTATTATCATTAGTTTGAGGGGGAATATCCTCCGCTTCCAACCACCACTGGTAATCACCGAAGAGGAACTAGATCGGGCGTTTGCAATGATTGATCAAGCATTTTCAGAATTAGCTGCTGGAAAATTAGCAGCACCAGCTAATGCAGAGGAGTTAGGCTGGTAATAGCGACTGTGATATAAGTTCCCTTTATAGTTGAAAACAGTATGTAAAGAAGGCTCTAGTGTTCGGACAATCCGAACGCTAGAGCCCTCTTGATTTAAATGTATATTATTCGATATACTACAATTGCCATCTTAGCTCAGCTAGGTAGAGCACATCCATGGTAAGGATGAGGTCGGCGGTTCGAGTCCGCTAGATGGCTTAATTTAAAGAGTACAGAGTTCATAAATGCTTTTTTATAAGCATTTATGGCCAAATAAAATACTTAAGTTCTTAATGATTTGTAATAGTTTTTCACAGTCCTGCAACACGCTTTTATTAAGGTGTTGCGAAAAATAAATGGAAGTAGTAGCTAAATGCCATCATATCAATGATTTGAGAACTTAATTCATGTTGCAACACATAAAAAAAGCTAGAAGATCCATCAATCTTCTAGCTTTTTTATTTCAACTTATTATTCAGTAAATCTTCATATAAATGGATCGTATCTAAAAAGTTTTTACTAATTAATTCGGCTGTATTTTTTTCCATAGATGTTAGCCTATTAATTAATAATTTTGAATATGGGCGAGAATCATTAATAGATAAATCTTTCTTTTCTGGGATAGATACTAATGTTGCTAAACTTATATCTAAAGCATCTGCTATCTTTTCTAGACGTTGAATACTAATATTTTGGGACTTTTTACTTTCTACCATAGAAATAAACTTCACAGAAAGGTCGCTAAATTCGGCTAATTTTTCTTGAGTTAATCCTCTTAATTTTCGATAACGTCTAATATTTTCACCAATATCAACATTGTTTGCCATAAGAAAACTCCTATTTTTATTACAACAATAAGAGTTAATCCTATTAGTAATAACCTAATATAATTACTTTTAAATATGGAAATATAATTTTAGTGAGCTTATAATAAATCTGTAATTTAAATGAAATCTTAAAAAAGTTATCCATAGTTAAATTAGCCTGGGGGGTATTTATATTGGGAGAGAAAATCAAAGCAATTAAGACAGATACAAATAAGATTTTAGCACTTGTAGCGGCGGGGACTGTAGCCGGGACAATCGGGGCTAGTCAATTAACTCAGCATGTTCAAGCTGACGTTGTTAATCCAACGACGCAAGCATCTGTTCAAAATATTGATGACCAAGTTAATAATGCTAAGACGGCAAAAGATGCCGCCCAAAATGCGGCTGACCAAGCACAACAACAAGTTAATGCTAGTTCTAATGCTGCTTTTGATGCGCATCAACAACAAAATACCGCATCCGATGCTGTTAACAACGCCCAAAACAATGTTAATTCTGCATCCAATGCGGTGGATCAAGCTAAATTATTAAATCCAACGTCTGATGACATTGCCAATGCTAATTCTGCATTGACTTCTGCTCAAGGAACCGTTGAATCTGCTAAGACACAATTACAAAATGATCAAACTAGTGCTAGTGCTGCCAAAGATGCTTTAGCTTCTGCTCAAGCAACAGCTAACAACGCCACTAGCGCTCAACAATCAGCACAATCCTCTGCTGCTAGTGCTAGTGATGCCTTAAATTCTGCAACTAAGGCACTTTCTGATGCACAAAATGCTAAGAGTGCTAGTCAAGATCAATTAAATCAAGCTTCTAGTGCCATTGATCAAGCACAAAAGGCTTATGACGATGCTACTAAAAACGCTACTGGCTTAACTGATTCGCAAGCTTCAGCTGTAAAGAACCTTGCCGATGCCAATGCTAACGCTACTAGCGCAGACAAGGCCGTTGAAACTGCTTCTAATGCTGCATCATCTGCTAGTGTTGCTAATGATCAGGCTCAAACCGCTTTTGATCAAGCATCCCAAGCCCAAAGTCAAGCTGCTCAATCAGCACAACAGGCACATGACGACTTAAATTCAGCTAAGACTGCTCAAGCCGGCGCTCAAATCAAGCTTAACCAAGCTTCTAACGCAACTGTTCAAGCAAGTGAAGCTGTTAAGGACGCTCAATCTCGTGCCGATCAAGCTAATGCTGATGCCGTTAAGCAAAACCAAGCCTTAACTGATGCTAACAAGACCTTTAAGCAATCTTCTGAGACTGCTAACGATGCTCAGACTGCAATGGATAAGGCTAACCAGAATGTTCAAAATGCTACTGCACAATTAAATAATGCTAAATCGGCTAAGCAATCTGCCGATCAAGCTTTAGTTGATGCTCAAGCTAAGTTAAAGCAAGCTAACGAAATTGCAGCTAATGCACAAGCTAAGCTCGATCAATTAGTTCAAAATGCTACTGGCGACAACCAAGCAGTCGCTGACGCAAAACAAGCTTTAACTACTGCTCAATCTGCTGTTAAAGATGCTCAAGCAAAACTTGATAGTGCTAACGATGCCGTTGCTGATGCTAATACTAAGCAATCAAACGCACAAGATGCTTTAGCTTCTGCTCAGCATGACGCTGATGCTAAGCAATCTACTTTAACTAAGGCGCAAAAAGCTCTTAATGATGCACAAGCACAATTAACTGCAGTACAACAACTACAAGCCGGTGCTGAACAAGCCGTTAAGAACGCTCAAGCTGACCTTGGTAATGCCAATTCTGCATTAAAGGCTGCTCAAACGACGCAAGCTAATGCCCAATCAGCATTGGATCAAGCTAATTCTGCATTAGCCTCTGCTAAGGAAACTGAAACGCAAGCTAACCAAACTTTAGCCTCTGCTACACAAGCTCAAACTAATGCTAACAATGCTCTTAATGCTTCTAAGCAAAATCTTAAGAACGCTAACGATGCTTTAGCTGATGCCAAGGCTAAGCAAACTGTTGCTAACGACGCTTTAACTAAGGCTCAACAAAACGTTAAGGACGCTGATGCAAATCTTGCTTCTGCTAAGTCTGCTTTAACTGACGCTACTGACAAGCTCAACAATGCTAAGTCTGCTGTTGCCTCTGCACAACAGGCATTGGATCAAGCTAACCAAGACATTGCAACTAAGACTGCTGAAGTTGCTTCTGCTACCAAGGCTAATGATGACGCTCAAGCCGATCTTCAAACTAAGACCACGGCTATGCAAGCTGCGCAAAAAGCGGTTCAAGATGCTCAAGCAACTTATAATCAACTCTCTAAGCAAGCTGATTCCTTACAAGCTTCAATTGATTCTTATGTTGATAACACTCAAATTAAGGTTCCTGCCGGGATGAAAGCCGCTTATGATAAGATGGTAGCCCGGGCTCAAGCTGTAGCCGCTGAAGGTGGAAATCCACTTACTGATAGTGAATACGTTGCTGATCGAAAAGCTTATATGGATTTAGCTTCTACTGGAATGGATCTCAACAAATTTACATCTAATACATTAGATAAGCAAAACGTAATTGCTCGGAAGGGTACGAGTGAAGTTCGTTCTGAATTCTTTAACAACTTAACTTATGATCAACGTCTTGAGTTAGCCCAATATGCCGTTGATATGATTAACAATGTCCGTGCAGCTTATGGAACTCTTGATACTGCTGGTAAAGATGTGGTTGCTAAAGGCGCTATGGATTACGCTCATGATATCGCTCAGCAATATACTGCTGATAATTGGTCATTGTATAACCATCATGATATGAAGGCAATCAATGATCTTGCTCCTAAATATGGTTTAATGCATGCCGATCATCCGGTAAATTATTTCGAATGTAAGGATAATGGTGTCATCTCACGTCACATTATGGACGATGTTACTGATTGGGATGCTACTGACTATGCAATTAACATGGATGAGATGAAGCATGGACTTCATGACGCAATGCTTCGTTATCTTTTCGATGACGGAACCGATGGTAATAATTTCGGTCATACGATCTCAATTCTTGGACTTAATGATGAAATGTGGTCTGGAACTCCAACTGATCAACGCATTACTTACTTTGGTTTCGATACTAATAACTCTGCTGTTGATAAGGGACAAGACCAGCAACACTGGATCCAAGTACGAGCTTTAACTAAGAAGGTTGAGTTACCTCAATCTGATGGAACAACTACAATCTATGAACCTGCAATTGTTGATCCATCTAAGTTTGATACTACTACTTATACTAAGATCGATCCTAAGTCTAAGGTTCAAGCCCAATTAGATGACGTCAAGAGCCAAATGGCTCAACAACAAACTAAGGTTAATAGCTTAAACGACACTAATACTCAGGCTGTTGAAGCTTACACTGATGCTAACAACCACGCCGTTGATACCAAGAATGCTTTGCAATCTGCTAATGACGAATTGCAAAATGCTAATACGGCTAAGGCTAATGCTCAAAGTCAACTACAAAGCGCTACGGCAACACAAGCTAATGCTCAAAAGACTGTTGATAATGCTAATAACAACCTTAAGAATGCTCAAACCGCTTCTGCTAATGCACATTCCGATGCCGATGTAAAGGCTCAAAGCGTTACTGATGCTAACAGCAATGTCACTGCAGCTCAAAAGACGGTTAATGATGCTAATGCTGACGTTGACGCTAAGGATGATGCTGTTGCTAAGCAAAATGCTAACGTTGATTCTGCACAAAAGATTGTTAACGATGCTACTGCTGACGTTAAGATTAAGCAAACTACTGTTAACAATGCCCAAGCTTCACTTAACCACGCTAAGCAGGGTGTTGATACTGCTAACGGTACTGTTAAATCCGCACAAGCTGCTTTAACTGCTAAACAAAACGCCGCTCAAAAAGCTGCTGATCAAGTTAAGTCTGCTCAAGCTGTCGTTACTGCTGCTCAATCAGCTCAACAAACTGCTGCTGATGACAAGACTAAGGCTGATAAGCAGGTTGAAACTGCACAAGCCGTTCTTAACCAAGCTAAGCAAAACGTCGCTAGTGCTAAGACCGTGCAAAGCGCTGCTAACGATGCTTTAACTGCTGCCCAAAATGACGCTGACGCTAAAAACGCTGCTTATAATGCTGCGGTAGCTACTGCTACTAACCATAATCAAGCCATTGTTTCAGCTCAAAATGATAACAACAGGGCTCAGTCTGCTGCTAAGGATGCTCAAACAGCATTGACTAATGCTCAAACTGCAGCTGATACTGCAGCTAACACTCAAGCTAGTGCTCAGGCTAAGCTTGCAGATCAAACTAAGACTAAGCAAGCTGCTCAAACTGCTTTAGTTAAGGCTAATGATGATTTAGCACAAGCCACTAAGCAATTACAAACTGCTCAAGCTGCTAAGAAGCAAGTTGATGCCGTCGTTGCTCAAACCACTGAAGCTCTCAACAGTGCTAACACTGCTTATACTAATGCTTTAACTGCGCAAACCGCTGCTCAAAAGAACTACAACGCTACTGTTGATGCCACGACGAAGGCTAACGCCGCTGATCAAACTGCTCAAACAGCATTAGCTCAAGCTAACACAGCAAAGGATCAAGCTCAAACTAACTTAAACGCTACTCGTGGCGCATTAGATTCAGCTAATGATCAATTAACTAAGGCTCAAACTGACGCTAAAACTGCTCATGACGCCTTGACTAAGGCACAGAGTGATTTTGATGCTGTTAAGTCAACCTTAACTGCTAGTCAAAAGACATTAGCTAACGCCGCTGACCAATTAGCGAAGGCTCAAGCTGACGCTAAGGCTGCTCAAAAGGCTTTGACTGACGCTGATTCAGCTATCAAGACTGCCCAAGCTGACGTAGAGGCTAAGACTGCCGCTAATGCTCATGCTCAAGCAATGCTTAACCAAGCTAATGTTGCTGCTAAGACTGCCCAAGAAACTGTTGCTAAGGCTCAATCAACTGTTGATTCAATCAATGCCACTCTTGCTGCTGATACCAAGGCTTTAACTACTGCTCAATCTCTAGTTGAAAACTACCAAGCTCAATTAAAGACAATGCAAGACACTAACGCTAACTTTAAGGCTTTGGAAACTAAACTTGCTGATGCTAAGGCTCAATTACAAACTGCTCAAGCTAACCTTATGAAGGCTGCTGACAATGCTAAGAAGGCTGATGCTAAGTTAGCTGATGACACTAAAGCCTTAGCCGATGCTCAAGCTAAGTTGACTCAAGCAACTAATAAGTACAATTACTTACGCGACTTACAGGCTCAAGCCCATCATCAAACTGATGCGCAACGTTTTGCTGATCGTATTGCGATCATCCCAGTGCAATTAACTGCCGGTGACGCATTACCAACGCTTCAAGTTATTCTTAAAGATCAACCAGCAACCTTTGTCCTCTTAGCCGTTCAAAGCACGGATTCTTCCGCTCAACTTCCAGCTAACACTTCCGCACACTTTGCTGATGAAACGCAAGTCTTAACTGATATCAAGACTGCTGGTACCTACACTGAACCAGTTATTGTTACTTTCCCTGATGATTCTTCATTAAATAGTGAGGTTCAATTAACCGTTAAGGCTGCTGAAGAACACCATGACACTAAGCCATCAGATGAAGGTCACGATACTACACCATCAGATGACCACAAGACTAGCCCTAGTGATGATCACAAGGATGAACATCATGACGCCAAGCCAGAGGAAGGTAACAAGACAACACCATCAGATGATCATAAGGACGAACACCATGAAACTAAGCCTGACGAAGGTAATAAGACAACACCATCAGACGATCACAAGGACGAGCACCATGATGTAAAGCCAGATGAAGGTAACAAGACAACGCCTAGTGACGATCACAAGGATGAACATCATGAAACTAAATCAGATGAAGGTAACAAGACTAACCCTAGTGACAACAACAAGGGTGAACACCATGATGTAAAGCCAGATGAAGGTAACAAGACTAACCCTAGTGATGATCATAAAGATGAGCACCATGATGCAAAGCCAGACGAAGGTAACAAGACAACGCCTAGTGATGATCATAAAGATGAGCACCATGATGCAAAGCCAGACGAAGGTAACACGACAACACCATCAGACGATCACAAGAACGAACACCATGATGCAAAGCCTGACGACGGTCATAAGACAACACCATCAGATGATCATAAAGATGAACACCATGATGTAAAACCAGACGAAGGCAATAAGACAACACCATCAGATGATCACCATGACGAACACCATGATGCAAAGCCTGATGAAGGCAACAAGACAACTCCTAGTGATGATCATAAAGACGAACACCATGATGTAAAGCCAGATAACAGTCATGACGCAAAACCCGACGATAGTCACGAGACAATCCCTAGTGATGATCACCATGACGAACACCATGAAACTAAGCCAACAGAAAATACCGATGCTAAGTCAACTGTTGAGTTTGACTTAATTGACGAAGCCGGTCACGTCCACTTTGTTGCATCTCAAACCTTCACTGGTGCCAAGGGTACCAACCAAACTGTTGATTTGACTGCTCCTGAAGGCTATGTTTTTGCCAACAACACTGATGCTCACCAAGTCCTTACCTTTAACAATGGCACTGTTCATGTAATGGTAAACTCAACTCGACAAGGTGCAAAAGAATTACCAAAGACAGGTAATAATACAGAATCAGTAATGGCACTTGCTGGAGTTATGTTGGCTAGTGGATTAGCACTATTTGGATTTAAGAAGAAACGATTTTAGGGAGAAAATATGCAAAAACAAAATACTAAGAAAATAGTTGCTGCTATTATTGCAGTAGCAGTGGTACTGGGAATTATTTTTGGAGTTAATTACCATAATTCACATATATTAGATGGAACGTGGATAGAGAAAACATCTAATGGGGAAGATAAAACAAATACCGCGACCTTAACTAAGCTGAAGATTGATGGTAAACATTTTTCAACAGGTAATGGTGATTATTCTGGTGATATTAAGAGAGATTCAAAGCAAAAGAAGTTAACTTTCATTACTACTAAAAATAGAAATGGTTCGGATAAACCAACAAATGTTGCAACGTACGGATTAAGTGACGATAAGGATGAACTAATCTTAAATTTTAGCGATGGAAGTGATGATATCTTAGATGGTTCTGATGTTATTCTCGTAAAATCCACCTCAAAAGAAGGAAAGTCAATTCAAAAACAATCAAATCAGATGGGTGAAGAGTTTAAAAAGGAACAAGGTCGAGCAGATAAGAACACCAAGAAAGCTGTTGAGACATTAAAAGGAAAAACTTTGGTTCCATCTCGAAATATGAACTATTCATCAGAACAACTTGAAACAGCTGCAAAGCAGGATGACAAAGAAGATGATAAGGAAACTACTATCGAACAGGTTGCAAGTTTAGCTAAACAAGGAAGTGTGAAGATTCCACAAAGTATTCAATTTAGCAAAAATGGTAAAAATGTAATAGTTAATTATAATGAATACTCATTAGGTGAAAGTGGACTTAGTGATACAACTTATAATGCGAAGATTGAGAAGAAAAAATCTTCAGGAAAGGTAAGTATAGATTCAGATACTAATCAAATTACAAATCGTCCTGAAACGACAGTTAATATTGATTTAGATGGATTGCCATTAGAATTAAAATATAATATGGTAAACCATACACTAAAATCTGATAGTACTGATACAGGTACAGAGGTTACTTATAAAATAAGATAATAAAAAATACCATGTGACTTAGTTGAAGTTGCATGGTATTTTTTCGTCATAACATCTTGTTGACAAATCATTTTTATTTTTTAGAAATTTCGTCAAGAAATTTATACATTTCTTTAGGATCTCTACGACTTTCAAGTGAAGAAATTAAGTCATTAAGTTCATCATAAAGTGATTCAAGATATTCTAAGTCACGATTATATCGAACTAGGATTTTATTTAAACTATCTAAGGATTGTTCTGAAAATTTGTATTCCTCGTTTAACTCCTTAAATACCTTTCTAACGTAAGTAATTCTGGAATTTACATAACTTTCATCAACAACTTCGTTCGCATAGCTCTCCGTTTCATATTTATTATAAAAATAGTCATCCAAGATAGCTGCCATTCGTTGAGAAACATATAGTTTCTGATTTGGACCAGTTATAAAATCGTCTTTGTATTCATTCTGTTGCTCTTGTGAGAATGAATCTCTTATCCTTTTAATTCGATTATAAAAGGTCTTTTGAGAGGCGCGAGTTTCTTTAGGTACTCCACCTTCAATTCGGTTGTAGAGAGTATCGCTATCTCTACTATCTTTAACAGTACCAACTGGAATATATCCTTTTTTCTTAAGATCTTCTACTTCTTTTTCATCCATAATTAAAAAAGCCTCCTATTTTGATAATGCAAAATGCTACTAGGTGCCTATTAGACCGGTATGTCTGGGCGGTGAATAAGTTCGGAATGCCAAGCCCAAAGGTCTATCATATTAAGTGAAGTAAGAGAGATAGATATTCATACATATTATACTCCTATTTTCAGCGAAATCTTAAAAAGAAAGGATGAAGTATATGACGAATAAAGAAAATTATATTTCACTGGCAGGTCTGAAAGGTGATATCCAGAAGGAGCTACAGAACTGTACATTGCTTGTCATTGATATTAGTGATATCGATGACGAGAAGCATCCAGAACTGGGTGCTCGGGTCACAGTGCAGGCTCTGGATGGAAAACTAGCACACACGCGTCATGACCGGATTAGCGTGAAAGTATCAAAGGCAAATAGCCAGAAAATTGCTATTGGAGATAAGGTGCGCCTTCGGATAATTAGTTCGAGCGCGTTCGCCTTCAACAATCCTAATTCTCAGAGTAGCTTTGCTCCAGTACATGTAAGTATTTTAGGAAGCTTTTCAAAAGTAGAGGAGGGAGAAAAATGATAGCTTCATTGTTAACTGGAATGGTAGGAGGTGCTGGCGTTCTAGGAGCAGGCTACGGAATAGCTAAGAAAAAGCTTCAGAACGAACCATTAACTGCAATTAAAAAATTTCAAAGTGAAAAAGAACAGAATGATCAGCGTTCTGACGCTTTATCTAAGAAAGAAGTTGAACTCAAGAAGAGAGAAAAGGAACTACAAGAACGATCAGGATTCTTGGACAAGAGATATGATGAAATCGTTGACGATGATGAGAGCAACCGGCAGATTGCGGATTATTACAATGATCTCATTCAGAGGGAACAGAATGATTGGAAAAAATGGCGAGAAAAACAAAATCCTAAGAAAGGTGAGAAACCAGTTCTGGAACTAGTGAAAAGAAATGCGGCTGCTAGGAGTGAGAAAGGCTATTTTAAATATTTACATGACCATCGTGGCGCTCTAACGGATACACAGTATGGAATTTTCTTAGAGCTACAGGATCTGCTGGCTAAGGAATTTTCGAATAGTGAATATAAAGCATTCCTGATGGGACTATATCGCTTCCTGTGCCGGGAAGGCTACAATCCATATCTGGTGTCATGGATGTTAATGACGGCTTTTCATAATGTATAAATATCTGTATGGCGTGCAAGTGCTAATCCTGAGTGGACTGGAGAGCCGGTAGGCTCGGAAGGAAACGCAAGGATTAGCACTTGCTGTAAGCGCACATCGGAAAGATGCATGTAAGGTTATTTATTACAAAAGGAGAACAAGATGGAAAAAAGTATTGAAACAGAAATGGTAGAAGACATGGTAAACAAAATTGATGAAGTCTTCGAAAATGATTATTTAAGCATGGCCGAGGCAATGAAAGAAAGTTATAAGGTATTACATTATGTTAGTTCACAATTATGTAATGCTTTGTGCCTGTATGACGTATACAATGATCCATGTCCTGGTGGAACGATGATGCCATTTGAGCAATATGAAATGCGTAAAAAACATTCGGCAAGTGACGTTGACAACACATTAGCATTAATGGCAATTCGAGAACTTTGCAATAATTTATTGAAAGAAAAAGATTTAAACGAAATCCCTTTCTATTCTTTTAATGATATTTTTGAAGTCTTAAATCGAGTAGATAGTGTAGATGATGACACAGATTACTTTTATTGATTGTTATCTTGCGGTTTGATGTGCTTGTTCCATCAAACCGTGGTGAAGACACTTTTTACAGATTGATGTCTCAATAGAAAGGAATGAAACTATTGTCAGAAAATAGCAAGAATGAAGGCTCAGAAGGCAAGAAAAAGGAAGAAATCGCTAAAGTCCGTTCGAGGGTCTGGATGTACACCCAGCAGATAACAGATTTACCTTTTGATTCTATTGCTGCATTAATTCGTCGAGTCAAGACGATTCCTAATATCGATAAGATTGCTTGGATTGTCCATAACAAGGATATTAATAAAAAAGGTGAAAAGGTTACCCCACATGTTCACGTAGGCTTTACGTTAACTAAGCGTACGACAATTTCGCGTTTGTCAAAAATAATAAATGATCGACCACAGCAAATAACCTGTTTTACAAAACGTGGTCAATCAATAGCAAACAGTACTAAAAATTTGATGGGTTATCTGATTCATCATACCAAGGAAGCTAAGCAACAGGGAAAATATCAATATTCTCCTTCAGAAGTGCAAGCAAACTTTGACTATCCATCATATATCGAGCAGACCGAAGAGATTAAATCAACTACGGATATTCTTGATGAATATGCTAATGAGAATATTTCTCGGGATGAAGCTGAAGACCTACTGAAATTACAAGGTGGCGCTGCTCTTGCTAGGAACATTAAAAACTTAGATCAAATTGACTCCTACATTATGGAAGAGAAGTGTAAGCGATGGGTGAAAAAGAAGGAGGAAAAAGGAGACATGATCATGGTTTCTTGGCTATCCGGGTTTGCTGGAACGGGGAAAACCAGCTTTGCTAGGCATTTTGCTGAGGAACGTGGATTGAGTTACTTTGTAACGACCAGTCAGAATGATCCTTTTCAAGGGTATCGTGGAGAACAGGTGCTAATTTTTGATGAAGTCCGACCAAATACTATTACTTATGCTGATCTTTTACAGATTTGCGACCCTTACTTGTACAGGAAAAACCTTACTGCTCGCTACCATAATCCACCATTTCAGTCTGATTTTATTTTTCTAACTAGTGTGTACGATCCACTACAGTTTTACAACAGCATGAATAATGTAAAAAGTAAAATTGATACTTTTGAACAGCTTGATCGACGTATTGGAATGAAGTTGGATTTTTCATATGATCAACTTACACAGTATGTGTACGACATTGATCCGAAAAAGAATAGATGGATTGTAGAATATGGGAGCAGCTATACTAATCCATACGCAAGAAAGGGATTAGGATCTATGTTTACTCTGAGGGAATTACAGCAATATGGGGATGAAATCGGAGAAAAAGAAAAAAATCACCAGAGCCGGCCAAAGCAATCTGATGATTAGGAAAATTATTTACAGTCTCATTCTATTCCTATTGACATAGTTAATCAAATTAATGGTGATGGAAATGATAGGAAAAAAGTTTTTAAATACTAAGGAAACCGCAGAAAAGCTAGGTATAAGTACCGGTTATTTACGTAAATTACAGAAATTAGGACTGCCATACCACCAGCTTAGTGAGGATAGCTATAAGTATTTCAACCTTTCAGAGGTAGAAAACTGGTTATGTGTAGCGGGGTACAAGCAGCAGACAACATGGAAAAAGAAGTAGTGAGGTGTTAATATTAGGAGCGATGGCATCAGCTATTGCTCCCTTTTTATAGGAGTGATTACAATGTCAGTTACTAAAATTACAAATAAGAAATCTAAACATTACAATGAGTATCGGGTTCGTGCTCAACCGCGTGATGCAGCTGGAAACACTGTAAGCTTACCAGTTAAGTATTGTAAAACTAAGACAGAAGCAAATAAAATTTATCAAAAATTGATGGTAGATTTCGAACGCGAATCCACCTTCTACAAGGATAAAGATCTTAACTTAGTTGATTCTTATACTGCTTATTTAGAATCAGAGAATAGAGCAGGAAGCTGGGAAAAACGGACATACAATGACCATTTATATACTTTACACATCCTTGAACAATATTTACCGAACATTAAATTAAAAAATGTTGATGAAAACGTAATGAGGTTATTTGCGCGGAAGTTAGTTTCCGATAAGGATTTATCAGTAGCTTATAACACTGTTATGAGTAGAAGATTTCAACATCTTAGAACATATTTTTCTAGGCTGGTTGGGACGATTTATAAACAGAATCCAGTTCCGGCTAGATTTATAAGCCGATGGTTTAGAAAAGGTGAAATGTCTCCTAAGAAAAAGAAATATACTTTTAGTACTGAGCAAATAAATGTACTTAAAAAGTATGTAATATCCAGAATAAATAAAGAAAGTCCTCAACAATTAGTTTCATTAGTTGGGGTACTAATTTGTTTAAGCATTGGGTGTCGACCGGGTGAGGTTCAGGCGCTCAAGTGGAAGGATCTAACCGTTGAAAAAACAGAAGGCGGTTCAGAATTTAATATTTTCTGTTTAAGTGATTCCTGGAACGAGCTAGAGGGGAAAATGAATGGTCATCTTAAAAGTAGGATGCCTGGACAGACAAGAAATTCTTTGCCTTTGAATCCCCAAACCGTTGATGCGCTTAGAACTTTTCAAGAAAAACAAGCTCGTTTTCTCAAAAGATATAACCTACCCAATAAAGGGTATATTTTGTTGAGTCTTCGAGATTTTAAGAAAGCTTCAGAAGGAAAAGTTATTAATCAAAAAGCAGTTAACGAAGCATTGAGAAAAGCATGTCAAGTATGTGAGATTGATAGTGGAGAATTACCAATAAGCATATATACCTGTCGTCATTCAGTTGCTACGTTACTCTGTGCGAAGAATATTAATCCTGCTATAGCATCTAGTCGTTTAGGAAATTCGATTGAGGTTTATTTAAAAAAATATGTTCACCCTTCTAAGGATATTATTGCTGATTCAATGAATAATTGGTTAGAAGAGTAGTGCAACTCGAATGCAACATCCTAGGCGTTTAGTGTAGTGAGATCCCTTGTGACTATTGTGAAAACAAGAATAGGGTTCGAACCCGCTAGATGGCTTAAAATAGTTTGCTTCTAATTGGATTGTAATGTGGCAAACGACGGTAAAAATATGTTTAATATTTGAACATTTCTTTTCGGAGTGAAGCGTAGATTGGTTGACCACCGAGCAGATTGCTAGTGATGTAAGCAATAAAAGTTAAGATTGTCATTGGGAGGATTTGATCAACGGATCCTACCATTTCAGTTAATAAGGTAATAGCTGTAAATGGTGCTTCTTCAATCGCACCAAAGTAAGCTGCCATTGAAATAACGACAAGGTTAAGGTAACAAGCTGCCGGAATAACGTTCTGATGAATCATAATCACACCAGCAATTGCCCCGATCAATGATCCTAATACTAAAATAGGCATAAAAATTCCACCGGGAACGGAAGCACCGTAACTAATCATTGAAAAACAAAAACGAACGACAAAGAAAATTACGAGCAGTCCTAAGAGGCTGGGAAGGTGACTATCTTTATCAAGATTAGCGATGTAGGCGATAAAATCATGACTACCACCTAAAATCTTTGCATTCCATAAGCCAATCGGAATTACCAGAAGTAGTGGAATAACACTGTGGTAAATACTTGGAAACTTAATTTTACTGTACCACCAACGAAGATTTAATAACGTATATTGATAAAGATACGCAAGTAAACCGATTAGGACACCTAGAAATAATAGCCAAAGATAGCTCTCTTTTGGTAAGTTTGCATGAACCGGCAAATATAAGCACGGACGTACACCAAAAAATAAAATCGTAACAAAATCAGCGGCAATGGCAGCAGCAAGAGCGGTGATACATCCTTGAGGTTGAAAGTTAAAGGTTATTTCCTCCATTAGAAAAATTACGCCAGCTAATGGAGCGCTAAATGCAGCTGATAAACCAGCAGCGACTCCGCAACCGAGAAGGAATCTTTTTTCTTTCTCACTCATTTTCATGTGTTCTCCAAAGAGTTGCCCAATGCAAGCCCCCATTTGAATACAAGGCCCTTCACGACCAAGAAATAATCCGGGGCAAATAGCTAGTAAACCACCAACAAATTTTCGCCATAGAACGCTCCAAGCCTTCATCTTATGTTCGTTCAATAGAACAGCTTCAATTTGGGGTACCCCAGAGCCGACCAAGTCCAGAAGAAATGGTTTAAGAATTCGGCTGAGTAAAAACACGATGAGCAAAATGATAAAAATATAAGGAATTAATAGCTGATGATGTTGGGCCATTATTGGATAAATTATTGTTAATAATTTCATTGTGCGATCAATAATCCAGCGAAAAATTCCTACGATAAGTCCAGTTAGCAAACCAACGACGATTCCCTTTATAATTAATGAAATAAAAGCCATTGACATAGGTTTATTTAGGACATCACGGGCACGTTTGACAGTAGATTGGTTGTTATCCACAGCAATCCCTCCTTTCGACATCAAAATCAATTTATAGTATTGATTATACACTCCCTAAATAATAATTAGGATTGGAAATATAGCTATGTTAAAATCAGAATTATGTAGATATGCACAATAAGAGAAAATGGAGGAAAAGAAATGGAATTTATTGCTGTATTAGCAGGCCTGTTACTTGCCACTCAACTTGTGGCGCATTTATGTCGACGAGTTGAGATTCCAGAAGTAATCGGACAGATCTTAGTCGGAATTATTGCAGGACCAGCGGTTTTAGACTGGGTTCATTTGAACTCAATGATGAATGAATTTCAAGAAATTGGGGTTATTATCTTGATGTTCATTGCTGGACTTGAGAGTGACCTTTCGTTACTGAAAAAGTATTTAAAGCCTGCTGTCATTGTAGCAATCGTTGGGGTAGTTATTCCAATTGCGGTTATGAGTCCAGTTAGTTACGCGTTTGGTTTTACTAAGCTTGAATCGCTGTTTATCGGGGTCATTTTCGCCACAACATCTGTTAGTATTTCAGTAGCCGTGTTGCGTGAATTTAAACGATTGGATAGCCGAGAAGGAGCCACCATCTTGGGAGCTGCCGTTGCTGATGATATTATCGGGGTAATTCTATTGAGTATCATGATTAGTGTTATCAATGGTAGCAGCAATAGTGGTCATGGAAACGGACAGCCATTAGGAATTGTTCTGTTGATGCAATTAGTGTTTTTCGGTGGAACTTACTTGCTGATTCGGTGGTTGGCACCATACCTTATTCATATGAGTGACCGTTTATTAACAGTTGCTTCAACTTCAGTTATGGCAATGATTATTTGTTTGGGGATGGCTGCCATCGCTGATTATGTTGGCTTGAGCGGGGCTGTTGGCTCTTTCTTTGCGGGGATTGCAGTTGCCAACACAAAACATAAAGAAGTTGTTGACCGAAGTTTTATTCCCATCGGTTATGCGATGTTCATTCCATTGTTCTTTGTAAGCGTAGGGCTTAATATGCGGTTTGATAACCTTAATGAGTCGATTGTTTTTGTAGTCGTAATGACAGTCCTTGCTTGCCTTACGAAGTTGCTTGGTTGTGGTGCTGGTGCAAAATTATCTGGTTTTAGTATCCCGAGTTCTTATGTTGTTGGAAGCGGGATGGTCGCCCGTGGTGAGATGGGGCTAATAACTGCACAAATCGGTTATGAAGCGCACCTGTTATCGCCAATGTATTATTCAGATGTAATTACGGTGATCATTGTTGCTACTGTCTTAGCACCATTTATTTTGAAACATGCGTTAAAAAAATCAGTAAATGAAATTGGATAAAGGGGCGTTTTTATGGACAATCATGAACGAGAAAAAGAACAAGCTCGTGTTGACAATGTAGAAAAGCAAATTGACCAGCAGGTTGTAACGACAACAAAAGCAGTTGAAGATGCACATAAAGAAACCCGCGCAGTTGAACGTAACTACAGCGAAAATGCCTCAATTAACCGTTATGAAGTTGATGATATTGCAGAATCACGGTCAATGATCGAACAGCAACGGCAACTGGTTTCACGGGCGGCAGAGAGTGAGACGATTTTGAAGCACCAGTTAAAAACTCTCAAAAATTTAAAAGGCTCACCATATTTTGGACGAATTGATATTCAAGATCCAGGGGAAAAAGATAGTGAAACCTTATATATTGGTACGTCCTCTCTGATGAATGAAGACAAGACTGACTTCTTAATTTATGATTGGCGGGCGCCTATTTCAGGAGTGTATTATAATGGCACCCTGGGCAAAGTTAACTATGAAACGCCAGCAGGGGTTCAAACAACTGAGTTGCAGAAAAAACGACAATTTACCATTAAAAATGGGCAAATTACTAATATGTTTGATACTAATGAAACTGTTGGCGATGAGATATTGCAGGCAGCTCTGGGAAAACAAAATGATCAATATATGCATAATATTGTAGCTACAATTCAAAAAGAGCAAAATGATATTATTCGCGATACGCGAAGTGACCTTTTATTAGTCCAAGGGGTTGCTGGTTCTGGAAAGACATCTGCAATTCTACAACGAATTGCTTACTTGCTCTATCATAGTCGGACAGCATTGAATGCAGATCAGATTGTCCTCTTTAGTCCTAATAACTTGTTTAGCCACTATATTTCAGAGGTGCTGCCGAGCCTCGGCGAGCGAAATATGCGCCAGGTGACTTTAGAAGGCTTCATTCGGCGACGTTTTGAGGGACTAAAAGTAGAAACGTTATTTGATCGTTATGAAGAACGGCAAAAACCTAATCAGCAATCTCACGTGGTAGCTGATTTTATTGAAAGCGAAACTTTTATGACGGCAATTGCACGTTATGTCAAAAAGATGAGTATCGATCAGTTGCAATTTGCTGATATTCGCTTTAATGGTCAAGTCTTTTTTGATGCTCATCACATTAAAGACTTGTATCAGCAGCTGCCGCCAACAATGGCACCGGCTGATAAACTTGTGCAGCTAAAAAATAAATTAATCCGTGAGCTTCAGCACCGGGTAAAAGACGAAGCCAAAAAAGACTGGGTTGCTAAAGAATTAGATTCACTTGATCTTCAGCAGTTGCATAACTTATATGGCAAGAAGACAATTGATGATTTTAAAGATGAAGATGAACAATATGCATACCTAGCACGACGACTTGCTAAACGGCGGCTAAGGGTTATCGCAGATGCAATCTACAATAATTACTTCCTTGACTTTTATAATCAATACAACCAGTTTTTACGCGTCGTTGATATTCCACCAACAATTAGTCAGCGCGAATGGTCAACAATGATTTTAGCCTTTCAAGATGGCATTGAGTACCATCGACTTGAGCTAATGCACGCGGCCCCGCTGATGTATCTTCGTGATTTGATTTCGGGAACAGGACAAAATAGGTCTTTCCAATACGTTTTTATTGATGAGATGCAAGATTATTCTACGGCAATGTTAGTTTACTTAAAGCATGCATTCCCGCAGGCAAAATTTACAGTTTTAGGAGATAGTGAACAAGCCTTATTTAAACCATTACAATTGCCGGAAGAATTGTTAGGCAAGTTAAGTAATGTTCTTAAGGCCAAACAGCCTAACTTGATTGCTTTACGCCGTAGTTATCGGTCAACAACGGAAATTACGGACTTTGCAAAGGCGTTATTGCCAGATGGTGACCAAATTATTTCCTTTACACGGCATGGTGATAAGCCGCGCCTGCTAGTTCGCTATTCAGCAGAGGAATTTCAGCAGACAATAATTGATGAAACGACTGATCTTGCAAACCGCCATGAAACGGTTGCGATTTTAACTAAAAATCAGGAGCAGGCCACTGCTATTTATCAGCAGCTTCATCGGCAAAAGATTGATAATATTCATCTCCTAAATAAAGATGATAGTGAACTACCAAAGGGAATTTTAATTTTACCAATCTATTTGGCGAAAGGCCTTGAATTTGATGCAGTGATTGCTGCAGATGTATCTGCTGAGAATCTTAAAAATACGGATGAAGTAGGAATGATCTATACAATGGCATCACGGGCAATGCATGAATTGGTTTTACTAAGTAACGGACCGGTAAGTGATGCAATCAATGAAAAGGCAGGTCGCTTACTTACAATTGAGTATCAGTTACCAAAGAAGGATTAAATCCTAACTATTGAATAAAAACGCTTTCAACGTCTGGTAACTTATGATAATCTAATGAATGTAAAGATAGAAAAAGGAGATGCTTCGCCATGGTTAAAGACGAATACACACTTGTGCTAGTAAAGCCCGATGGAGTAAAAACCCGTCATATTGGTGATATTATTACGCGAATCGAACGTAAGGGGTATAATATTGAAGCCTTAAAAATGATTGAGCCTTCAGAAGAAAAGCTCCGTCAACACTACTTTGATAAGGTTGATAAGCCATTTTTCCCTGAATTGCTTGAATATATGACAGAGGGACCGATTGTTGGGATTGTTGTGTCGGGAACTAATGTTATTCAGGCGATCCACAATATGGCTGGCGCAACAAATCCTGGCGAAGCTGAATGGGGAACAATTCGTGGAGATTACGGACGTGAGTGGCCAGATGGTAACTTACGAAACATTATCCACACTTCTGATAATGTTAATAGTGCTTCTCGTGAAATTGATATTTGGTTCCCAGAATTTAATATCAAAGATAAACAATAAATAAAAGTGGGATTAGGAAAAACCTTCGTGACAAGGCGGTTGGCTAAACTAGAACGATGATTAATACGGCAGGGCTGACTATCGTTCGCTCTTAGATTTGGACCTTGTGGTTATTGGCCACGTTATCTTGTTATTGTTCGTTAAAATAGTAAAGGCTGAGAGAAAACAAAAGTTTTTTCTCAGCCGTTTTAATTTTTATGACGCATAATTTTTCGCTGGGCTGCTAAGGTGTTTCGTTCCCAAAAGACCCCATCAGTATATCCTTGAATGGATTGATCGTTTTTTACTTGGTTAAGACGGTACTGTCCCCATGCACAATAAAGCAAGCTTTGTTCAATGCCAAGATAATGGCGGTTGAGTTTTGCGGCCGTTACCAAGCTTGATCCGGAACCGGCAAAGGGGTCAAAGACAAAGTCGCCTGGATTGGAACTGGCAAGGATAATCTTAGCAAGTAATTTTTCTGGCTTTTGGGTTGGGTGACCTGTATTTTCAGGCATTGACCAGTAAGGGATCGAAATATCATCCCAAAAATTAGAAGGTAATGTATCGCGGAACTTTCCTGTTGAAGTAGATTGCCAGTCTTTTGCGACTCCATCTTGCTTATAGGGAGCGATAACTTGCCGGCGTTGTTTTACTTGATTAACATTAAAAGTATAGTTATTGGGGTCAGTGGTTAGAAACCAGATATCCTCCATGCCGTTTTTCCAATTTTTCTGGGAACCGCGCCCCTTTTCACGCTGCCAGGTTATTCGGTTTTGAATAATAAAATTTTGTTCAAGGACAGGAGCGAGAACCATACTGGTAGCCCAGTCAGAGAAAACATAGACACTTGCATTATCCTTCAATAACGGTTTTAATAGGTCAATCCACTTTTGCGTATATTTTTGATATTGTCCTGTCGTCATTTTCTTGAAATTTAACCCGTCGTACTGCTTATTGAGATTATAGGGAGGGTCAATAAGTGCAAGATCAACTTGGCGGGGAGAAAGCGCCGTCATTATTTTAAAGGAATCTCCGTTAATAATTCGATCCCAAGCATCTTTAATGTTTTCAGTAGGATGGAGGATTTGTTCCAGTAAAGTTGGAGAAGCCTCATCCAATGAAAAGTCAATTGTTTTATTTCTCTTTGAGCGCATTTAATACCACTCCCGTTTACCATTTAATATTATTATACTTGTCAACTTCGGGATTGTCTTGCCTTTTTAGGGGTGGTTGGATTAAAATTATATATATTAAGTAGTATGAGTTTAAGCGAGAGGCGGTTGGTGCAAAGGCCTCCAAAATACGAAATGGTCACAATCAAATAGATAATAAATGAGCGGCAATGATTATTGCAATTTAGGTGGTACCGCGCGAGAAGCGTCCTAGTTAGTTATTTTGACTAATGGGGCGCTTTATTATTTTAGGAGGAATTAATAATGACAGAAGAAAAACATGTTATTTTGACAGGTGATCGGCCAACGGGTAAGCTCCATATTGGACATTATGTTGGTTCGTTAAAGAACCGGGTTGAGTTACAAAATACGGGTAAGTATAACACGTTTATCATGATTGCGGATCAGCAGGCATTAACTGATAATGCTCGTGATCCTGAAAAGATTCGGCGAAGTTTACATGAAGTTGCCCTTGATTATCTTGCGGTTGGAATTGATCCAAAGAAATCAACAATCTTAGTGCAATCACAAATTCCGGCGCTGAGCGAATTAACAATGCACTACCTTAACTTAGTAACTGTTTCACGCTTGCGTCGGAATCCAACCGTTAAGACAGAGATTAAGCAAAAGAAGTTTGGTGAAAGCGTTCCTGCTGGTTTTTTGATTTATCCTGTTAGCCAAGCAGCTGATATTACGGCTTTTAAGGCTGATACAGTTCCTGTTGGTGATGATCAAGAACCAATGCTTGAACAGACGCGCGAGATTGTGCGGACATTTAACCGGATTTACCAACAGGACATTTTAGTAGAGCCAGAAGGAGTATTCCCACCAAAGGGTCAAGGACGGATTCCAGGTCTAGACGGCAACGCCAAAATGAGTAAGTCGCTTGGCAATGCTATCTACCTTTCCGATGATGCTGATACGGTTCAAAAGAAAGTAATGTCAATGTACACCGATCCAACTCACATTAAGGTCAGTGATCCAGGACACGTTGAAGGTAACACTGTCTTTACCTACCTTGATATCTTTGATCCAGATAAAGAGCAAGTGGCAAAGTTAAAAGAACAGTATCAAGCCGGTGGTTTAGGTGATGTTAAGATTAAGCGTTACTTAAATGAAGTTCTTGAAGCCGAATTGGCACCAATTCGTAAACGTCGCGAAGAATACGCCGCCAATATTGATTATGTTGACCAAGTATTACAGGAAGGATCCGCTCGTGCAAATGAAGTGGCTAATCAGACGCTTAAAGAGGTTCGCGACGCAATCGGTATCAACTATTTTGGATAAAATTTATTAATTAAAGAAGCGAGATTAGCGGTTTAAGTTTTTTTCCACGGTCTCGTTTTTTTCGTGTTTCGCATAGCAGAACATGGTAACATAAAAGAGATGTACTTATACGAAAAATATTTAATTAAAGCGGAGGTGAAAATGGTGGAAAACCTCGCAATTGTAGACCTCGGCTCAAACTCGGCTCGGATGGCAATTACCGAAATTGCTCCAGATGGACGTTTCCGTGAAATTCGGCGAGTAAAGGAGAATACTCGCTTATCTGAAGGAATGGGACGAGAAAAAATGTTACAAGAAGATGCAATTGAACGAACGATTGTAGCCTTAAAACGATTTAAGAAAATCTATCAAGAGATCCCTAACATTAAAGTACGGGCGATAACAACGGCAGCAGTACGTCAAGCGCGTAATCGGCAGGAGTTCTTAAACCGTGTTCAACGTGAAGTCGGTATTCACCTACAAGTTCTGTCCGGAAAAAAAGAGGCATATTATGACTACTTAGGAGTTATTCGCACATTGCGGCTTAACCACTGTTTGATTTTAGATGTTGGAGGCGCCAGTTGTGAATTAGTACTAGTTCAACAACGTAAAGCCCGTAATTTAATCTCAATTCCAGTAGGAGCAGTTAATCTTTCTGAACAGTTTCGTTTGAACGGATATGTACGTTCAGCAGATCTTTTTCGAGCACAAGTGGCGATGAATGAGCGACTGACGAAAATTCCGTGGCTGAGATATGCAACAAGAGTTCCGATTGTATTATTAGGCGGTGCCAACCGTACACTAGCTCGAATGACCCAATCGTACCATCATCATCGGCGACGGAATAATTCAATTCATGGATACCAGTTATCTTCGCGAGTAGTTTTTGCTACTTATCGCGAATTGTTGAATCGTAACCTTGCCCAACGGAAACGGATGGCGGGGCTTGAACCGGAGCGGGCAGATATTATTATTGGCGGGATGCTTCCGCTAATAACATTGCTCCAGCGAAATAGCGATGGACGAGTTATTTTTTCAGAAAGCGGCGTGCGTGAAGGAATTATTACTGAATATGTGAACCAAAGGAAGCGACACCATGAATAATTGGCAACATGGCTTTTATAAATTAACCGCGGAAGAGCGGCGGCAACGCTTGGCAGCGGCGCGACAATTATCGCCGGCAGCCAAGGAAGTGTTAGCAAATACTAGTTCTGACTTAGGGGATGAATTAATCGAAAACTATATTACTGATTATTCGTTACCAGAGGGACTTGCACTAAATTTAACTGTTAACAATCATCATTATACGGTGCCCATGGTAATCGAAGAGCCCTCAGTAGTCGCTGCTGCTAGTAATGGTGCTCAACGGGTCAGTTGTTCAGGAGGCTTTAGTGCTCCTCGTCAGGAACGCCAATTAGTTGGACAAGTAGTGTTAGATGAAGTTTCCGATAAAAAAGCGGTTCTTTTATGGTTGCAAGAGCATCAAAAGGAAATCCTTACAATCGCTAATCAAGCCCATCCATCAATGCAAGCACGTGGTGGCGGAGCAAAAACGATGGTCGTTCGCACACCTGGTGACTTTATCAGTATAGATTTAGGAATTGATGTTTGCCAAGCAATGGGGGCAAACAGTGTTAACACAATGGTTGAGGCGGTTGCACAATGGTTAACAGCAAAAGGTTACCATGTTATTACTGCAATTTTAAGCAATCTTGCCACTAAAAGTCTTCAAACTGCTAGCTGCCGAGTTAGTTTTGACCAATTAGCAACTGCCCAAATGGATGGGCGGACAGTAGCCGCTCGGATTGCACGGTTAAGCGATTTGGCGCAGGTTGATCCGTATCGTGCTGCTACTCATAATAAAGGCATTATGAATGGAATCGATGCGGTAATGATTGCAAGCGGTAATGATTGGCGGGCAATTGAAAGCGGCGCCCATGCCTATGCTGCTAGAGATGGTCAATATCGGGGATTAAGTAAGTGGCAAGTTGATGGTGATAGCTTATCGGGGACGATTACGATTCCATTACCGGTTGGTGTTATCGGTGGCTCGATTGGGTTAAACAGCCTGACTAAAGTAAACTACCAAATTAGCCAAATCAAGAGTGCTGAAGAGTTAGCAGCAGTGACTGCTAGTGTTGGTCTTGCCCAAAATTTAGCAGCGTTACGGGCGTTAACAACAACCGGAATTCAGGCTGGGCATATGAAATTGCAATACCGCTCATTGGCCGCTAGTGTAGGGGCTACTCCCGCCGAAGTACCAGTAGTAGTTGCGCATTTAAAGCAGCATGCTCATGTGGATCAAGCGTTAGCACGAAAAGTATTAGCAATGATTAGAAAGGACCAAATTAATGAGTGAAGAAGTAATAAAACTAAATAAAGAGAATCAAGCACTCCTTGACCAAGTAAATTCGCTTTATCCAGAGGGAAGCGTCTTTGTTCAGTTTCACGGTGACAAGTCTGGATACGTTCGACACGACCAAGCAACACAACAGACAATTCCAGGGGCATTAGTTATCATTGTGACAGATTTAACAGCACCAAATTATACCGCCTCTCACGAGTTGCTTCATTTACTAATGCTTTTGAAGGGCTTTCCACAAATCTTTTTCCAATTATCGCTTGGTGATAAAGAATTAGACGAACAAATGATGATTATGTCAACTGACTTATACAACGTTGCAATGCATCGAGTTGTTGTAGCTGAACAGCGAAAGCATGGCTTTATTGATGAAGAGATTGAAGCGGAGTACCTAAAAGGTATTGAGCACACCCTTACTCCAGAAAAAGAAGACGATGATGAACGAACGTTACGTCTCTTGACGCTTTTGGATGCATTAGTATTCTATGGTGATAATTTACCTAAATATGAAAAGAAGCTAAAAGATAAATATCCAGTAGCACTAGCGGCTGCCAAGAAAATTTATGCAGAAATTACTAAAAAGCCAATCAAGTCACCATTTGATATGCGACGGACTATTATTAAGACTTATGCTTTGTTTGATGAACAAATGCAAGCGTGGGGATTACCGGCTTTACATAATAATGAATATACGACTCTTTCCCCCGTCCTTAGTGAACGGCAATTACGATTAGCGGTCCGGCAAGTATTTGAAATCTATCATTCGGATATGAAGGAACGAGGTACAGATAAGCGTGCTTATGTTGGGATTAGGCGAAGTGATGGTCAGAACTCCTTTACTCTTCCAGCACCAGCAGGTAATGCACCGGAAGAGTTTAAAAAGATTTATGCGCAATCAGTAAAGGAATTCTTTGAGCGCCATAGCATTCCATATATCGTAAGGAAGTGAGTTAGGTGGACGCAACAATTCAAAAGACATTTGACGATGCAAATAAAATTGTCTTTCTAACCGGAGCAGGGGTATCAACGGCTTCTGGCATTCCAGATTTTCGGTCAGCAAATGGTTTATACACCAAAAATAGGAATGCTGAATATTATTTAAGTCACCGCTACTTTGTAAGTGATCCAGACGGCTTTTACGAATTTTGTAAGAAAAATTTGTATTTTCCCGATGCTAAGCCAAACATAATTCATCAAAAGCAAGCCGCCTTTACGCAACAGGATCGGGCAGTTGTAATTACCCAGAATATTGATAATTTATATGAAGAAGATGGGACTAAGCACTTAATTGATTTTCACGGCAATTTATTCCACGTCTATTGTGAAAAGTGTCATGAAACGGTTCCGATTAGCGAATATTTAAGGAGCAGGCTGCACCAAAAGGATAATGGACCTCTCCGTCCAGACGTTGTTTTATATGATGAAGGAATTAAACAAGAAAATATTATTAATTCGGTTAAAGCAATGCAGCAAGCTGACCTCATTGTTATTGTTGGTACGTCAATGAAGGTATATCCATTTGCGGGATTACTTGAGTATCGCAATCCGAATGCAAAAGTAATTGCTGTAAACCAACAGCTATTGCAACTGCCTATTGAATTTCAAATGGTACAGGCTGATGCGACAACATTTTTTGCTGATTTAAAAGTATAATAAAAAGAAGCTGCCATTGTCACTTGGTCTAAAGGACAATAATCCAGCTTCTTTTTGTTGCAGGGAAACTATTCAAAGAAGACGACCTTCCCATCAACTTTGAATGGGAATGCTACTACACCTGCTTTCTTCTTTTTGGTAGTATCCTTTTCTTGATAAAAAATGTGGTTAATGTCTTTGTTCTTTAGTAGCATTTTGATCGCTCCTTTCATGTGGTTCAACTGTAAAATAACATGTTTAAGTAGTGATTCCTAGGGAAAAGAGCAAGTATGAGAAACGCTTTCATTTAGCGGAAACTTAAAATTGCATATTTTGCGCGTCTTTTGATATTAAAATGCATAAAAGGGATATTAAAGCCATTTTGGATGTTAAAAAATGAATATAGATTTATTTTGGCGTGAATAAGAGTTTGCTAAGCAATTTGATGAGTATTTCTTAGGAATGAAAAGAGGAATCGATTTGAAAATAACAATGGGAATGACAACTTGGACAGAACACCCGGTGCTTATCCATAATGAACAACGACCAGTTACGCTAAATGAATATGCTCAACATTTTCCGATGGTAGAAGTTGATACATTTTTTTATGCTTTACCCCAAGTGACAACGATTCAAAATTGGTTGTCCCAAGTACCACCAGCTTTTCAATTTATTATTAAGGCAAACCAAAAGATGACATTGCATCAACGAAATCAGGA
The DNA here is from genome assembly GCF_014830205.1 of Limosilactobacillus walteri. Classification (NCBI taxonomy): domain Bacteria; kingdom Bacillati; phylum Bacillota; class Bacilli; order Lactobacillales; family Lactobacillaceae; genus Limosilactobacillus; species Limosilactobacillus walteri. The sequence continues at coordinate 76,059 of NZ_QORN01000002.1, read as the reverse complement.
ACGTGGCGAATTAGAACGGGTTTTTCAACAGTATCGGCGGACAATTGCTCCTTTAATAGCAACTGGTCAACTAAAGACAATTCTTTTTCAGTTTCCGCCGTACTTTGACGCAACAGTTCGTGATTTTTCATATTTACGGTTGATTCGCGCGTGGCTGGGTAATCTACCGATTGCAGTTGAATTTCGTAATCAGACCTGGTATAAAGCAGGGATTCTTGATTCGGTATTAGCTTTTTGCCGCGAACTTAACTTTACGTTAGTTGCTGCTGATGAGCCTCATGATACGCCGACATCGGTGCCATTTGTGCTGGCAACGACTAACTCTGATTTAGTAATGTTACGATTACATGGACGAAATCGAAAAGGATGGGATAATCAGGGGAAGGAATGGCGGAAGACGCGTACCCTATACCGCTATTCAAGTGAAGAACTAGATTTTTTTAAACAACAAATTGAGACTCTCCAACCTCAACCCAAAGAATTATGTGTTGTTTTCAACAATAATTCCGCAAAAGATGCTGCGCCAAATGCCTTAAGCTTGCAGAAAATGATGAATATTAATTTCTCCGGTTTAGCTCCTAAATCTCCCGAGCAACTAGACCTGTTTTAGGATGGAGCCGGCGGTAATAAAATGCTATACTAAATGTTAAATCTTAATTAGTAATATCTTAGAAAGAGGGGCCTCATATGGCTGAACAAAAACCAACTTATTACATTACAACACCAATTTACTATCCATCTGGTAAACTGCACATTGGTAACTCATACACCACTATTGCATGTGATGCCGAAGCACGATTTAAGCGCTTGATGGGTTATGACGTCTTTTACTTGACTGGGACGGATGAACACGGGCTAAAAATCGAACAGAAGGCTGAAAAGCTCGGGATGAAACCGCAGGAATATGTAGACCAAATGGCATCTCAGATTAAGGAATTGTGGAAAAAACTGGAAATTACTAATGATAAGTTCATTCGGACAACTGATGATTATCATGAAAAAGCAGTTCAAAAGATTTTTCAACAATTTTTAGATCAAGGGGATATTTACAAGGGTAAGTATACTGGTTGGTATTCAGTTGATGATGAAGAGTATTTCACTGAAAGTCAGCTAGCTGAGGTTTATCGTGACGATAATGGCAAGGTAATCGGTGGAAAAGCGCCATCAGGTCATGAAGTTCAACTTGTTGAAGAAGAATCATACTTCTTTAAGATGAGTAAATATGCGGATTGGTTGATGGCTTACTACAAGGAACACCCTGATTTTATTGAACCGCAAACGCGAATGAATGAAATGGTCAATAATTTCTTGAAACCTGGTTTAGAGGATTTAGCAGTTACCCGGACATCTTTCAACTGGGGAGTTAAAGTTCCGAACGATCCGAAGCATGTGGTATATGTATGGATCGATGCTTTGTCAAACTATATTACAGCTCTTGGTTATGGTAGTGATGATGATAGCCTGTTTAAGAAGTACTGGCCTGCGGATATTCATATGGTTGGTAAGGAAATTGTTCGTTTCCATACTATTTATTGGCCGATTATGCTACACGCATTAGGCTTACCGTTACCAAAGCATGTCATTGGGCATGGTTGGTTAACAATGCGTGATGGTAAAATGTCGAAGTCCAAGGGCAATGTAATTTATCCAGAAACGTTAGTTGATCGTTATGGCCTTGATGCTACCCGTTACTACTTATTACGGGCCATGCCGTTTGGAAATGATGGTGTCTTTAGTCCAGAAGATTTTGTGGATAAGGTAAACTATGATTTGGCTAATGACCTTGGTAACCTCCTTAATCGGACGGTAGCAATGATTAATAAGTACCAAGATGGAAAACTCGTTGGAACTAATGAGGCAACGACTGACTTTGACAATGACCTTGAACAAACAGCTGCGAATGTAATTGCGGAGTACAAGGATTTAATGGATAAGACGCGCTTTGCGGAAGCGTTAGCAGCTGTTTGGAAGCTAGTTGGCCGTGCTAATAAGTATATTGACGAAACTGAGCCATGGGTCTTAGCAAAAGATGATAGTAAAAAAGAAGTATTATCAGATGTAATGACTCACTTGGCAAAGAGTTTACGCGTTATTGCCGCATTGATCCAACCGATTATGCCAAATGCTCCAAAAGAAATTGTTGCACAACTTGGGATTCAAGGAACAGATTTGACGTTAAAAGACTTAGCCTTCAATGATTTTCCAGCCACGGCGCAGGTTGTTGGCAAGGGAACGCCAATTTTCCCGCGGTTAGATGTGAAAGCAGAAGTTGAATTTATTAAGAGTAAAATGACTGCTAACGATAAAAAGAAAGGGCGAAAGGCAATGGCTGAAGCAAAGCAAAAAGCGCAAGCAGAACAAGAAGCAGTAATGGATGGTAAAAAGCCAATCCGCATTGATGTCTTTGATAAGGTGGAGTTAAAAGTGGCTCAAATTACGGCAGCTGATCATGTCGAAGGGGCGGATAAGCTACTCAAATTCCAAATGGATGATGGAACCGAAGAAGGTCGCCAAATTCTTTCTGGAATTGCCAAATGGTATCCAGACCCATCAGTATTAGTTGGCAAGAAAGTTTTAATTGTTGCTAACTTAAAACCACGAAAGATGCGGGGCGAGCTAAGTCAAGGAATGCTTTTATCTGCTGAGAAAGACGGCAATGTTCAAGTAGTAACTGTTCCAGATAACCTTGTACCAGGAATGGGCGTTGAATAACGTGGAAAAAAAGCATCAAGGGCAGGTATATGATTCGCATACGCATCTAAATGATGATGCATTTTACAATGATGTACCTGCGTTTGTTAACAGAGCAGCTCATTATGGAGTCACTGAGATGAATATTGTCGGTTCAAACCAAAAGCTGAACCAGCGAGCGCTTAAGTTAGGACATCAATATCCTAACCTTCATCCAATCATTGGTTGGCATCCCGAGGATATTGCTGGGTGGAATGAAACAACTAAGCGGGAATTGCAGCAACAGCTTCATGATCCGTTGGTAGTAGGTATTGGTGAGATTGGCTTAGATTATTATAATGATGAGCATTCCCCCCATCAGCACCAACAAGATATTTTTATTGAACAACTAACATGGGCACGGAAGCTTCATTTACCAGTTTCAATTCATTGTCGGGATGCCTTGACTGATACCTACGCTATTTTACGCGATGCTCATATTGATGAATTTGGCGGTGTTATGCACAGCTTTAATGGCTCTGCAAAATGGGCGGAAAAGTTTATGGCTTTGGGAATGATGATTTCGTTCAGTGGAGTTGTTAGTTTTAAAAATGCGCTTGAAGTTCATGAAGCCGCACAGGTTGTTCCGTTAGAAAAAATGCTGGTTGAAACTGATGCCCCTTACCTTACGCCGTTGCCATATCGTGGTAAACAAAATGAACCAGGTTTTACGAAATTTACTGTCGATGCAATTGCAACGTTAAAGCAGGTGGATGCGGGGAAAGTAGCCTATAAGACTTTTGATAATGCACAACGATTATTTTTGCGAAATAAAGAAAGAGGCTTATGATTAGAGTAAAGGAAGTTATTGTCGTTGAAGGTAAAGACGATACTAAGCAAATTTTAAAGGCAGTTGATGCTGATACCTATGAAACTAATGGGTCAGCGATTTCTCAGGATGACCTAGAAAAATTGGCCAAGCTCCAAAAAAGTCGTGGTCTAATTGTCTTCACTGATCCAGACTTTAATGGTGAACGGATTAGAAAAATTATTAGTAAGGCAATTCCAGAAGTAAAACATGCTTTTATCAAACGTAAAGAAGGCGTTCCTACCGAAGCACACGGCAGTCTAGGAGTAGAGCATGCAACTCCTGATGTAATAAGAGCTTCATTAAAACACCTTTATACACAAGCTGTCGAGCCGCAACTAACTTTTAATTCTCATGACCTCCAGCAAGCAGGGCTTATCGGTCAAGCTGATTCTCGTAAGCGTCGTGAGCGATTAGGTCAAATTTTAGGAATTGGCTATGGTAACGGTAAGCAGTTGGTACATCGGCTAAATATGTTTCAGATTGACTACGCTGCCTTTATTAAAGCTGTTCAGCAAATAAATCAGGAGGAAAAACATGAGTAATTCACCAGAGATTGGTAGCCGGACACGGACTCGCGCAATAATGGAAAGATATGGGGTTCGAACGAAAAAAAGTTTTGGGCAGAACTTCCTCACTGATTTAAATGTATTAAAAAAGATTGTTGACGCAGCTGATATTTCAAAAAACGATAATGTAATTGAAATCGGGCCTGGAATTGGTGCATTGACAGAACAGTTAGCACAAAAGGCAGGGGAAGTCTTAGCCCTTGAAATTGACCAAGATTTAATTCCGGTTTTAACAGAAGTGTTAGCTCCTTACGATAACGTTAAAGTGCTAAATCAAGATGTCCTTCAAGCAAACTTACCTGAACTAATCAAGCAGGAATTTGCAGATCCGGCCAGGCCGATAAAGGTAGTTGCTAATTTACCGTATTATATTACAAGTCCGATCTTAATGAACTTATTGGCAAGTCCGGTGAACTGGGCAACAATCTGTGTAATGATGCAAAAAGAAGTTGCCCAACGGTTAACGGCTAAACCAGGGACAAAACAATACGGGGCATTAACCCTAGCAATTGAGTATCAAATGGAAGCGAAGATTGCGTTTGATGTTTCGAGAAAGGTTTTTGTTCCGTCACCAAACGTTGACTCAGCAATTGTTGTTTTACAACCGCGGTCAACGACTTTACCTGTGCAACCCTTCAATAAACAAAAGTTATTTGGCTTCATTCGGGGATGTTTTGCTCATCGGCGAAAGAGTTTGTGGAATAACTTGCAAAGTGTCATCAGCAAAGAACCGGTTGCAAAAGGAAAAATGACAATGATTCTAAATAACTTAGGAATATCGCCTCAGATTCGTCCGGAAAAATTGACGCTAGAGCAATTTATTGATCTTGCCAATGCCCTTCATCAGCAAGCATTATTATAATTAAAAGATGGTTGACCTTGCTAAATCGATGTGGTACAATATTGATTTTTGTGTAAAATAAGTGTATGCTAGTCTACAGTGAGGTGAAGGAGTCGTGCCTAATAGCATTGTAGAAATTAAGAAAAAGCTAGACGACCGGATTGGCGAGCATGTATTAGTAAAAGCGCAAGCTGGACGTAAACGTATTACCACCCATCACGGCATCTTAAGTAAGACTTATCCGGCAGTATTTATTGTTCATTTAAATGATGACAAGGGAATGCTGGATCGGGTTTCATATAGTTATACTGATTTATTAACAAGAAATATCTCTATCGCATTTGATGAAGAAGCAGAATAATTTTATTAAAATTTATCTTGCACGAATAAAAACAGCTCTTAGTGTTCAATATCACGAATACTAAGGGCTGTTTGTGTATAATGAATAACTATAGATAAAAACAGTAGTTGCAAGGATTACAGTAGCATTAGTATAATTTAATTAACTAACATTATTATTTAAGGAGGGTTGCCGGATGATAGTTACAGAAAAAGCACCAGCAAAATTAAATTTAAGCTTAGATACTCCCATGCGGTATTTTGATGGTTTTCCCCAGTGGGATATGGTAATGGTTTCAGCAGATCTGGCAGATTATGTAACTGTTGAGACACACCGGCGGCCGGCAACAATTAAAGTTTATACAAATAGTGGCTTTCTGCCCAACGATCAACGTAATTTAGCATACCAAGCAGCTCATATTTTACGAAGTCGTTTTCATCGTAAAGACGGCGTAACCATAAAAATAAAAAAGCAAATCCCTGTTGCTGCAGGATTAGGCGGTGGCTCATCAGATGCGGCCGCAGTTTTACGGGCACTAAATAACATTTGGCGCTTAGGGTTAAGTCTGGCTGAATTAGCTCAGATTGCCTTAACGATTGATTCAGACGTACCTTACTGTGTATATAACAAATTAGCACATGTAACCGGTCATGGAGAAAAAATCGAATTGCTCCCGTCGCAACCTCATTACTGGGCAGTAATTGCTAAGCAGCAAATTAGTGTTTCGACTCCACAAATATTGCGACAAATTGACTATGAAAAAATTAAGCATTTAAACAATACTGAGCTTATTCAAAATTTGAAAGATCAAAATTGGTTAGAGGCAGTAAAGTATATGGGAAATGTTTTGGAACCTTTGACAATGGAGCGGTATCCGGAAATTGGCCGGTTAAAAGACAAGATGAAGAATTTAGGCGCTGATGTTGCACAAATGAGCGGAACTGGCCCAACAGTGTTTGCAATATGCCACACAGAGTCACGCGCAAAAAGAATCCAAAATAGTATTCGCGGATTTTGTCGCGATGTTCATATCGTAACGTTACTATGAGAAGGAAAGCAGGACAAAACTAGCATGTCGAGTTCGTAGTCCTACCTTCGTGCAGCGGGCTAGGTTAGTTCATGGCAAGGTTTATCAGCGTTTGAATTACCAGCCGGCTGCTGCCTTATAACATTTTCTTATTGAAAATAGGAGACTGAGTTTTTTCAGCCTCTTTTATTTTTTCCTGCTCTTTTTATTGCATTTTATGAAAATCTTTTATATGATGTTAATTGTTCTAAATAGTAATCATTACGATTAAAAAGGGAGAAAAGATGAAAAGATATATTATTAGTGTAAGTAGTATTGTTGTTCTATTATTAATAATTCTCGGGCTATCATTTGTACCGTGGAAGTCGTTAGGGAAAAATGAAAAGCCGATTAGGGTTGTAACCGGACTAAATTTTTATGGGGAAGTAGCCCAAAAAGTTGCAGGTAACCATGGAAAAGTAACATCATTTATTAATAATGCCTCGGTCGATCCCCATGATTACCAGCCAAATACTAAACAAGCCCAACAGGTTGCTAACGCTAACATTGTCATTGAAAATGGATTAGGCTATGATAGTTGGGTAAATAAGCTTGTAAAGTCTAGCGATAATCGCAACAAGATTAAGGTAATCAATGTTGCCTCATTGAGTGGTAAACAGGATGGGGACAACGAGCATATTTGGTATAATCCGTCTACAATTAAAAAGTTGGCTAATGATTTAGCAATTCAATACGGCAAAATTGATCCTAAGCATGCAGCGGAATATAAGGCGAATGCTAAAGAGTATTTAGGATCTCTAAGACCACTTGATAACGAAATTGCTAAAGTGAAGAAGAATGTGGATCCAACTAATAATCAAGTAGCAGTTAGTGAACCGGTTTTTGATTATGCCCTAGAAGATGCTGGCTATCAAATTATGGACAAGCATTTTGAAAAAGCAGTTGAAGATGGTAATGATCCATCGCCCAAGGATATAGAGGAGATTCAACAAGCAATCATTAATCACCGAATTGCCTTTTTCGTTGCTAATTCGCAAACCAGCGATAAAGTAGTTGACAATCTTATTAAATTAGCTCATGAAAATAATGTTCCTGTCCTGAAAGTTACGGAAACCAAGCCCAACGGTGATAATTACGCAGCATGGATGTTAAAGCAGTATCGTGCCTTATCAGAAATTCAGCAGAAGGAGAATTAGAAAGAATGACAGTTGTATCAGTTGATGATTTAACGGTTGCGTATGGGAATCACACGGTAATCGATCACTTGAGCTTTACGATTAATGAAGGTGATTTTTTAGTCGTGGTCGGTGAAAATGGTGTTGGAAAGACAACCTTGGTCCGCTCAATGCTTGGGTTCTTAAAGCCCAAAAGCGGGGCAATTATTATTCCGTCAAATACAAAAATCGGGTATGTTCCTCAGTTTCGGAATATTGATGAGGAGTACCCATTATCAATTCGTGATTTCGTTGCTTTAAACACGGAGCCCCGGCTTTTACCATGGCTTACAAAAAAAGAACGCAACAGGGTCGATAGGATGATTCGCGAAAATAATTTAATAAAGATTGCGGAGCGTCCATTAGGCCTAGCATCGGGAGGGGAAAAGCAACGGGCATACCTTGCCCAAGCATTGCTACCTAACCCTAACTTATTAATTCTCGATGAATCAACTGCCAGTCTTGATAATGAAATGAAGTATGAACTGCTTGATCTGGTGAGCCAATTTCAGCAAAATGGGTTAAGTGTGATGTTTATTACGCATGATTGGGATTTGGCACAACAATATGGAACCCGTTTCTTATATATGACGGGAAAATCTTACGAAACAGGCCCGATTAATGAATTGCCTATTCCAACTAAAGGGGGTACAAAGTAGATGCTTACATTGAGCTTTATGCGGCATGCGTTTATTGCTAGTACCTTTATTGCAATTATTAGTGGAATGATTGGTGTCTTTGTTGTCGCCAGAAATCTATCGTTCTTAACGCATACCTTATCAGAAATTGGCTTTGCCGGCGGGGCTTTCGCTGTTTTTGCTGGTTGGCCAGCATTAAATGGGATGATTCTCTTTACGATGCTTAGTTCGGTTATTGTTGGTCAGATGAGCATTAAAGAATCACGGCGGGAAGCTGTTATCAGTGCAGTTTCTGCATTGTTTATTGGAATGGGAATTTTATTCCTATCGCTGAGTAGCCAATCCGCTAGTTCAGCTACCAGTATCCTTTTTGGTAGTGTAGTAGGGATTAGTATGAAGGAAGTATGGCAGTTAATTTATCTTTCTATTCTTGTCCTGGTAATTCTTTTATTATTATATCGCCGGTTAAAATTTGACTCGTTTGATTCAATCGGCGCGCGGGTTAGCGGGATTAACGAGACGGTAATCTCGGTTATCTTTTTGTTGTTATTGGCCTTAAGTGTTAGTGTTGCTGCTCAGATTGTCGGTTCATTATTAATTTTTATCTTGCTGACATTACCAGCAGCGAGTGCTAAGTATTTTACTCATGGGGTTGCGCGGATGATAGTTCTGGCAATTTTATTCTCGTTGTTAGGTACGTGGTTGGGATTATTCTTAGGCTATTTGACTGATTGGCCAGTGAGCTTTTTTATTGCTGTTATTGAAGCTGCTATTTATGTTACAGCCTTGCTTTATAATAAATTTATTGAAGCAAATTAATTTATCGAAGGAAGTGGAAAATAAAATTGCACTTCCTTTTATTTTTTATCCTAAAAGACGAACATTTTATGGTAAAATCAATGTTAATTAATCCTTTTTGAAAGGCAGAGAAGAATTATGAAAATTAGACGAAGCAATCGGCTGGTTGATATGACGCGATACTTGCTTGACCATCCACGGTCATTAGTATCGTTGAAGTTCTTTGGGGAGCGTTATGATTCAGCTAAGTCATCGATTAGTGAAGATCTAGGGATTGTTAAACATACTTTCCAAACTTGGGGCCAAGGGCGGTTAGAAACAATTCCGGGAGCAAGCGGCGGGGCGGTACTAACGCCTTTTTACTCGGAAGAAAATGCCCGTACAGCTATCAATAATTTAGTTGAAAAAGTTAATGACGATTCTCGTTTACTTCCTGGTGGATACGTATACTTATCAGACCTAATCGGGCAGCCTGAGATTCTGCGCCAAATTGGTAAGCTGATCGCAACCCAGTATGTTGAAACGGACATTGATGTTATCATGACCGTTGAGACGAAAGGAATTCCGATTGCCCAGAGTGTTGCAATGTATATGAATAAACCGTTTGTAATTGTCCGCAATAGTTCTCATATTACAGAAGGCCCAACAGTGAGTGTTAATTATGTCTCCGGTTCGGTTCAGCGGATCAAGAAAATGGAATTATCACGTCGTACTTTGTCATCTGGTGCCAACGTCTTAGTTGTTGATGATTTCATGAAGGGTGGCGGAACAATCACCGGTATGAAGTCTTTAATTAAAGAGTTTGATGCTAATCTTGTAGGGATTACCGTTTTTGCTGAAGGTCACCCGGTTAATAGTCAACGATTAGTAGACAATTGCACGTCTTTGATTAAAGTTGAAACAGCAGATGGAGCTGATAAAAAGATTCAGGCTCAACCTGGTAATTTTATGGAAAACGTATTTAGCAAGAAAATGGAGAATTAGAAATGACAAAACGCAATGCAATTATTTTAGCTGCTGGTAAAGGAACACGGATGCGTTCAAAGTTATACAAAGTTTTACACCAAGTATGCGGTAAAACTATGGTAGAACATGTTTTGACCCAACTGGAAAAGGCCAAAATTGAAAATATTATCACGATTGTTGGCTTTGGCGCGGAAACAGTAGAACAACAATTGGGACATCGGACACAATATGCCTTGCAAGAACAACAATTAGGAACGGGGCATGCTGTTATGCAGACTAAAGACCTGTTGGCTGATGAAGACGGTGAAACAATAATTGTTAGTGGTGATACGCCGCTATTTACTGCAGAAACTTTTGAAAAATTATTTGAATATCATGAACAGCGCCATGCTGCCGCAACAATTTTAACTTCAATGGCTCCTGACCCAACAGGTTATGGCCGAATCATCCGTAATGATGTTGGGATCGTTGAGCGCATTGTTGAACAAAAGGATGCTTCACCCGCGGAACAAGCAATTAAAGAAATAAACACTGGTGTTTATTGTTTTGACAACAAGAAACTTTTTAAAGCACTAGCTAGGATTACTAATGACAATGCACAAGGTGAGTATTACTTAACAGATGTGATTGGGATTCTTAAACAAGACAATGAGATCGTGACCGCCTATAAGATGGCTGATTTTGATGAGTCGATGGGGGTAAATGACCGGATTGCTCTTGCGCGGGCTAATAAAGTAATGCGCAAGCGGATCAATACGCATTGGATGCGTGAAGGAGTTTCAATGATTGATCCGGAATCAACCTATATCGATGCTGATGTTAAGATTGGCCGTGATACGGTAATTGAAGGCGGCGTAGTTATCAAAGGTAATACGGTCATTGGTGATGACTGTTACATTGGGGCTGGCTCACGAATTATTGATTCTAAGATTCATGATGGGGTTAAGATAATTTCTTCAACGCTACAAGAAGCGGAAATGCATAATGGCAGTGATATTGGTCCAAATAGTCACCTTCGTCCTGAGGCTGAAATTGGTGAAGATGTTCATATCGGAAACTTTTGTGAAGTTAAAAAAGCTTACATTGGCAAGGGCACCAAGGTTGGTCATTTGACTTATATCGGTAATGCAACTCTTGGAAAAGATATTAATGTTGGTTGTGGCGTAGTCTTTGTTAACTACGATGGGACGAATAAGCACCACACAAATGTGGGGGACCACGCATTTATTGGAAGCAACAGTAATTTAGTGGCCCCTGTTAATATTGCCAAAGATTCATTTATTGCGGCAGGCTCTACGATTACCGATAGTACCGAGCAATATGATATGGCAATTGCGCGGGCACGCCAGATTAACAAAGAAAATTATGCTAAGAAGCTACCTTGGTAACTTGCTTTTTGTTACACTAATTTATATTATGTAAGTGGTAGGTAGTATAACTTTTATTAATCCAGCGGAGGACCTAATGACACAGCAATATTTTGATCAAAATTTAAAAATTTTTGCGTTAAATTCAAACCGACCATTGGCTGAAAAAATTGCTAAGCATGTTGGGGTAGATTTAGGAAAATTATCAGTTAATCGTTTTAGTGATGGTGAGATTCAAATTAACATTGAAGAGAGTGTACGCGGAGATAATGTCTATGTTATCCAATCGACTTCCGCACCGGTCAATGATAATTTGATGGAATTATTGATCATGGTTGATGCGCTTCGTCGTGCTAGTGCTAAGACAATTAATGTAGTAATGCCATATTATGGCTATGCTCGTCAAGACCGGAAAGCACGGAGCCGTGAACCAATCACTGCCAAATTAGTTGCGAACATGTTGCAAAACTCAGGAGTTGACCGAATTATTGCCCTTGATCTTCACGCAGCGCAAATTCAAGGGTTCTTTGATATTCCTGTTGACCACTTAATGGGCGCACCTCTTTTAGCTGAATACTTTATTAATCAAGGAGTTGCTGATAATGCAGTTGTTATTTCACCCGATCATGGTGGAGTGACACGGGCCCGGGCACTCGCTGAATTCTTAAAGTCGCCAATTGCAATCATTGATAAGCGGCGACCACGAGCCAATGTTGCCCAAATCATGAACATTATTGGTGACGTTAAAGGTAAGAAGTGTATCATGATTGACGATATGATTGATACGGCAGGAACAATTAGCTTAGGTTCAAAAGCATTAATGGAAGCAGGGGCAAAAGAAGTATATGCTTCATGTACCCACGCAGTTTTATCGGGACCGGCTATTGAACGTTTGAGTGAATCGCCACTTAAAGAAGTGGTAGTTACCGATTCAATTCAACTACCAAAAGAAAAGCAAATTGATAAGATCAAACAAGTATCAGTTGCTCCGTTAATCGGTGCCGCAATCAAGCGGATTAACGAAAATCGACCTGTTAGTCCCTTGTTTAAACAAGTATTTCAAAGTGCGCAGTTAGAAAAGAACTAAAATTAGAAGTCTTGGCAACATTTATTGTTGTTAGGACTTTTGTTATTTAATGAGTATAATATAGTTAATTAAAAGAAACTAAAGATTAATGAAAGCTAAACAGCAATTATTAATTCATGGTATAATACGATGTGAAATAAGGAGGAGAAAAATGACAACAATTAAGTTTTTCAAAAAAGCAATGGTTGGAACGGCTGCTTTAGCCACTGTTTTCGCATTAGCTGGTTGTGGTAAGCAATCAGCCTCAAGCAGCGATAGTAGTTCTTCCAGTTCATCGTCTGTTCGTTCTTCCGAAAGTAAAGCTTCCAAGGCTTACCGTACAGCTAATAAGCTTATTCAAAACCATGATTACGAAGGGGCATATGAACAATTAAATAATTTAAATGATCATACTGCTCAAACGGAAGCCCTTGCTGATGACCTACAAAGCTATATGGATGCTGAAAAGGCATATAAAAACGGGGACTATGACAGTGCTAAGAACAACTTAAAGTCCCAAAAGTCAACCAGTACGGCAATGAGAAATGCTTATGCTGACTTACAAGATAAAGTAAGTTCTGCTAAGGGATCGGATAAGACCTCTGCGGCATCATCAAGTGTGCAAACAAACAACAATGCTACTGCTACTACCACTAAGAATAGTAGCCAACAAGAAGTTGCTAACCAAGCTGCATCAGATGCTACTAGTGATAATGTTGTTCAACAATTTGCTAATAAGATGGGCTTTAGCGGTTCACAAGGTTACCAGATTATACCAACTGGGAAGACAGGCAATGTTTACAAGTTTGAAGTTCGGCAAAACAATAGTGATAACACCGTTGCTAATTTAATTGGTATTTACCAATACAATAGTCAAACTGGTGCTGTTACAAAGATTGCTTAATAATTTATTGATAATAACGATATACGAGCAAGAGACAGCGAATAAAGAGCTGGTCTCCTGCTTTTTTCGTATGAGGAGGGAAAAGGATGCACCAAGAATCATTATTCAACCAAAATAGTGAAGATAATACGCCCCTTGCCAATCGAGTCCGCCCAACGAATATTGACGAATTTGTTGGTCAACAGCACCTTCTTGGCAAGGATAAGATTTTGCGGGAAATTATTATGAATGATCAATTGTCATCATTGATCTTTTGGGGACCGCCAGGGGTTGGTAAAACGACTTTAGCTGAGATTATTGCTAAGCAAACGAAATCGCACTTTATTACTTTTAGTGCGGTGACAAGTAGTATTCGTGATATCCGCAAAATTATGGAAGAGGCGGAACAAAACCGTGAATATGGTGAACGAACCGTTTGTTTTATTGATGAAATTCATCGTTTTAACAAGGCCCAGCAAGATGCCTTTTTACCTTTTGTCGAACGGGGAAGTATTATTTTAATCGGGGCGACAACTGAGAACCCGTCCTTTGAAATTAATGCTGCCTTGCTGAGCCGATGTCGGGTATTTGTCCTTAATTCTCTTAGTGCTAGGGATATCGAAGAAGTATTACAACGTGCTTTAAGCCACCCGCACGGTTTCCCAGAATTAACAATTGACTGTGAGGAGGGGGTAATTCCGTTAATTGCCCAATTTGCAAATGGCGATGCGCGAATTGCCCTTAACACGTTAGAAATGGCGGTCTTAAATGGTGAACGAGACGGTCGGAATGTAAGCTTAACGATGGCGACGCTCAAACAATTGATTAACACCAAGTCATTACGGTATGACAAGAAAGGGGAGGAACATTACAACATCATTTCTGCCCTTCATAAGTCAATGCGGAATAGTGATGTAGATGCAGCGATTTATTGGTGCTCGCGGATGATTGATGGCGGAGAAGACCCATTGTATATTGCGCGGCGGTTAGTTCGATTTGCAAGTGAAGACATCGGGCTAGCAGACACTAACGCCTTACAGGTAGCGGTTAATACTTTTAATGCTTGTCAATTTTTGGGAATGCCTGAATGTGATGTCCATCTAACGGAATGTGTAATCTATCTTTCCCTAGCCCCAAAGTCCAATGCGGCATATGCAGCTCGGCAAGAAGCAAAACGTGTGATCAAAAAGACGGGGAATTTACCAGTTCCCCTAACGATCCGCAATGCGCCGACAAAGTTAATGAAAGAGCTAAATTACGGCAAAAATTACCAGTATGCGCATGATACTAAGGATAAATTAACCACGATGAAGACGATGCCGTCTGAACTAGCTGGTCAAACTTTCTATCATCCTAGCACACAGGGACGGGAACCACGCTTTCAAGCACGAATGGATCAAATTAATGAATGGCACCGCAAACATGATTAAAAAACGGCAACTGCGTCAGCTTGTAAAAGTAGCTGCAGTTACCGTTTATTTTAGTTTAAGACATATTTTTCGATTGCTTGACCGACCCCATCATGATTGTTATCAGCAGTAGTAGCATTAGCAATCTTTAATGTTCCGGGAATAGAATTGCCCATGGCAACGCCTAAGCCCGCAAATTCAATCATTGAATCATCGTTTTGAGCATTTCCAAGTGCCATTACTTCATCTTGCTTAATCCCGAGCTCTTCGCTAAGAACACGGAGGGCGTTACCTTTACTTGCTTGTTTATTCATGAATTCAAGATAAAAATCTTCGCTTCGCACGATTGAAAAACGCTCGGTCATTGAAGTGGGGAGGTCCTGCCATGCTTTGTCGATCCGTTCTTTTTCATCAACCATCATTGCTTTAGCGATGACGTATTGGTCTTGCATTTTAGAAAGCTCTTCAAAGGTTCGGTAACGGATTGGCATATTAACGAGGTCGGATTCATAAACCGTATAAGGACTAAGGTCCCGATTAATTGTGTAAATATAATCCCGTGTTTCAATTTGTGATTTAACTCCCTCTTTAATGCAGTAAGTTTGCCAATTAGCGTAGTCATCAAAAGACATTGTATAGTTTACAAAGACGTTACCGCTGGTTGATTGGGCAAGTGCGCCGTTAAAGCTAATGACGAATTCATTATCTGAATTGTTTAATCCTAATTGATCAAGATATGCGCGAACGCCAGTCATTGGCCGGCCGGTACATAAAACGATTTTTACTCCGTGCTTGCTTGCTTTTTTAATTGCTGCAACAGTTTTGGGGGTTACTTCTCGTTGGTCATTGATTAAAGTTCCATCAATATCGATCGCTACCATTTTAATTGTCATTATAATTACTCCTTTGGGTTGATAACATGGTTATTTTTAATGTAACTTTGGAATTTTTCGTAAATTGGTTCAAAAATTTCAATACTATCACGTGATTCTAACATTTCTTTTGGGAAAAAGAACCGTTGGTCGCCTGCTTCTCTGCCTGAAACACTTGCAACCAAAGTGCTTACTTGAGAAAGTTCAATGAAATCACCGTTTGGCTGTAATAGCTCAATTTGGGTTTGCGCATTAGAGTCTTGCGGATGGTAGGTATCATACGGCAGCTTAAAACTATCATTGACAGCAGTATAATATTGGCTATTAAAACCAGCAGTTTGGATTAAGTTACGTAAAGTTGGCAAAAGTTCCTGGGTCTTTTTATCATATACGGCCGACTTGAATGGTCGACGGTTAAGGAAACGACTAGCAAGGTCGCTTAAAATGTCATCTCGGGAGTGGGTCCAGTGGATGAAATAGGTCGTTAAGACACCGTCATCAAGGGCAAGATAATCATCTAAGGTAAAATGATTATTGAAAAAAGGCATTAGCATGTGGGGGGTAAATTCCGATTCAAAATCATTCGGGTGTTGGTAGATATATTTTGCCCGCATCAATAAGTGGTCTAAAATCACCTCCATTGAACGGGAAACCGGGTGAAAATAAACCTGCAGATACATTTGCAAACGACTAATAATATAATCTTCTACAGCATGCATCCCTGAAATCTCAAAAGCAATCCCGCTCTTTACTGGCCGCATAACGTGGAGAACCCGGTCGAGGTCAAATTTGCCATAATTAGTCCCCGTATAATATGCATCCCGTTGTAAATAATCCATTCGGTCAGCATCAACTTGACTTGAAATCATTTGAACAACTTGGGGATTATCATAGGTATGGTCGATCACGCTGGCAACCTGACGCGGAAAGTCTGGGGAAACCCGCCGTAAGATTTTGTTGATGTTTGTACTACTATCAGTGATTAGCTGTCGCGTTATCTGTTCATGATTAGTATGGAAAATATGCTCAAAAGTGTGGGAATAAGGTCCGTGCCCTAGGTCATGGAGCAGGGCAGCACATAAGGCGACGGGTCGTTCACGATCGTTCCACAGACCATCGTCTTCTTGCTGGCTAGGGTAGTTGCGTTGAAAATAATTACACATTTGGCGCGTTATTTCGTAGACACCAAGACAATGCCCGAAGCGCGAGTGTTCTGCGCCGTGAAAGGTAAAAGACGAGGTCCCTAGTTGTTTTATGCGGCGTAAACGTTGAAATTCAGGCGTGTTAATCAAATCCATGATTACCTGATTATCAACAATGATTTGCCCGTGGATTGGATCACGAAAAACCTTTTCCCGTCTTAGCTTTTCATCATAGAAGTGGTTCATGTTACTCCTCTTTCTTTAACCGCTCTTGGAGACGGTTCATGCTGATTAATTCTTTGTTTAAGGTTGCGATAAAATCGGCCGACCACATTAGGTTATTTAGGCTCGCATTATTAAGAAGTTTACAAGCTGTTTGAATCTGATGGATTGCGTCTTCAACAGTTAATTGTGTCTGCAGCGCTTGTTCAACGGTCGTCATTGCGGTGGGCCAAACATCTGGGAAATGCCATTTATTTATTTCATCTTGTAAGCCAGCCGCGTAAAAATCACGAATAAGGACCCCGCGTTGTTGTTGGTTACCGCATACGCTAAGATATAACATAACGACAACGCCGAATTTATTCCGGCGCTGTGAAATCCCCCCAATCTTTTGCCCGTGGACACTAATATCGAAACTGCCTGGACAATAAGAATGAATAATTTCACCAACTGCGAGGTGAAGCGCCGGAAATGCAGTTTGGATTAGGTTCACCATCTGTTGATAAGCTTCATCGATTGTTAATTCGTGCCCTAGGAGATGCCACGGGTAAAAAATTGATAAATTTAAGATTCCATTGTCACTAACAACCGCTAAGCCACCTGAATTCCGCATAAAGTAGTGACAACCTCGCTGGTCTAATAAATCAAGGGCCTTTTGGAGGTGGGGAAGTCGTTGGTCTTTTAAGCCCAGAATTACAGTATCTTTAAGGGTCCAAAAGTGAAGCAAAGGATGGGAAAGCTGTCCCGCTGAGCGGAGGAGGGCATTTGTGTAGATAAACGATGAAAGATTATTTGATGGTATTAAGTGCTGGGTAAAGTGCTGAAACTGTTGCGTATTTAAATTAGGCATATGACTTCTTCTTTTCTGTAAAATTATACATTAATATTATACAAGAACTAACACTAACATGGGCGTATTAGCGGGTATTTATTACTAAAAAGAGTATAATAATGACGATGATTAACCAAGGAAGGAGGAGGTTACGATTAAAAGAGAAATACCGGTAAAGGTAAAACTATCAACAACGATCACCCAAGAAGGTCAGCAGGAACATTTTGATTTTGTTGAAGACGGTACGTTTGTTGAAATTAATGGGAAATATTATTTGCGGTACCTTGAACATCAAAATGGTCAAGAAACACCGGTTCAAGTAAAGTTTGAAGATGAGCTAGTGCGTCTTAGGAGGCGGGGAAGCGTTGAGACCAATTTATTCCTTGACCCGCATCAGGCAACAATAATGCGTTACCGGACTCAGTATGGGATTCTTAATCTTGACGTTGTGACTGAGAGCTTGGAAAAGAAAGTGGATGTTCAAAAGCCAGCAGGACAGGTGTCTGTTAAATATCAATTAAAACAGGCTGGACAAATTATTGGAAGTTATCAGTTGGAATTGCAATTTGCGTGATAATATTGTAAGATGTAATTTAGACTTTTTGAAGGGATGTGCACCAATTTGGATTTAAAGGTTTTTGACGGTCAGGATAAATCAGAACTTTCCATGATTGAGGTCGCACACGCTATTTTGGCTCACCATGGGGAAGCGATGGCGTTTGTTGACTTGACTAACGAGGTTCAACAATATCTGGGTAAGAGCGATGAGGAAATCCGTGAACGCCTTGCACAGTTCTACACTGACTTAAATGTTGATGGCAGTTTTATTTCCCTTGGTGACAACACCTGGGGTCTGCGTGCATGGTACCCATTTGAATCTATTGATGAAGCTACTGTGGGCGAAACTGAGGATGAAGATGAAGATGATCGTCCAAAGAAGAAGCGCCGTAAGGTTAATGCTTTCCTCGCAGACACCGATGATGATGATGATGTGATTGATTACGATAACGATGATCCGGAAGATGAGGATCTCGCAGATGATGACGAAACTGATACCGATGATGATTATGATGACGATACCGATGATTTCGGTGACGAAGATGATGATCTAGATGACGGTATTGAAGGTCAGTTATCCGAATTACACGACGATGAAGATGATGACGAGGACGATGAATAATTTTTAAGTTTGTGCTTGACTATTTATCATTGACCCTGTATTATCTTTCTTGGGCGCCTGTAAATGCAGGCCAATAAGTTCGTAGATAAATAAGCTCCCTGTTTCATTATTTCTTTTGAAATGGGGAGTTTTTCTATTATTTATTACACCCGCAAATATAAAAAAGGAGTAGACGACAATGACGAAATACATTTTTGTGACTGGTGGAGTTGTATCATCATTAGGAAAGGGAATCGTTGCTGCCTCTTTAGGACGATTATTAAAGAATCGGGGATTAAAGATTGCCATCCAAAAATTTGACCCTTATATTAATGTTGACCCGGGAACAATGAGTCCATACCAACATGGTGAAGTTTTTGTAACTGATGATGGTACTGAAACGGACTTAGATCTTGGTCACTATGAACGTTTTATTGATAATGACCTTAATAAGTATTCAAACGTTACCACAGGTAAGATCTACTCTGAAGTTCTGCGGAAAGAACGGCGTGGCGACTACCTCGGAGGTACGGTTCAAGTTATTCCGCATATTACTAACGCAATTAAGGATAAGATTAAGCGCGCTGGTGAAAGTACAGATGCAGATGTTGTAATTACCGAAATTGGTGGTACCGTTGGTGATATTGAATCTCAACCATTCATGGAAGCCATTCGGCAAATGAAAGAAGAAGTCGGCAGTGAAAATGTGTTGTATATCCATACAACGTTAGTTCCATATTTACGGGCTGCTGGAGAAATGAAAACCAAGCCAACGCAGCATAGTGTCCGTGAATTACGTGGTTTAGGGATTCAACCTAACATCTTAGTAGTACGAACAGAACAACCAATTACTGATGATATGCGGAAAAAGATTGCCTTATTCTGTGATGTTGACCCTAAGGCTGTTGTTGAGTCGATGGATGTCAAAACTTTATACGAGATTCCATTGAATTTACAAAAACAAGGAATGGACCAATTAGTGGTTGATCATTTTGGCTTAGATGTTCCTGAGGCTGATATGAAAGAATGGACAGAAATGGTTGACCATATTGAACATGGGTTGACCAAGACAGTTAAGATCGCGATGGTTGGTAAATATACTGACTTGCAAGATGCTTACATTTCTGTCAATGAATCGTTGCGTCATGCTGGATACCCAGTTAATGCAAAAGTAGAAATTGACCACTTTAATGCAGAAAACATTACTCCAGAAAATGTTAACGAAACATTAAAAGAATATGATGGGATTCTTGTTCCTGGTGGTTTTGGCAACCGAGGGGTAGAAGGAATGATCACGGCAATTAAGTATGCACGGGAAAATGATGTTCCTTACCTTGGTATTTGTTTAGGGATGCAGACAGCATGTATCGAATTTGCTCGTGATGTGTTAGGTTACAAGGATGCTAACTCTACCGAATTTGATCCTAACACTAAACACAATATTATTGATTTAATGGCTGATCAAGCAGACGTTGAGGATATGGGAGGAACTCAACGGTTAGGCGCATATCCATGCAAACTTAAAGAAGGCACGGTGGCCGCTGCTGCTTATGGTAATCAATCAATGATTAGCGAACGTCATCGGCACCGTTATGAATTTAACAATGACTACCGTCAAGAAATGGAAAACCATGGTTTGGTAATTTCAGGTGTAAACCCTGATCGTAATTTAGTTGAAGTGGTTGAGATTCCGGATAAGAAGTTCTTTGTTGCAGCACAATACCATCCAGAATTTAAGTCACGGCCAAATCACCCTGAAGGATTATTTGCAGCTTTTGTAAAAGCAGCTGCTGAGGACAAATAAATTTTTAAATTGTATAATAAAATTGATACAAGAGATGGGGGCATGGATGTCACTTCTCTTGTTTTTTATTAGTAAAATTGTTAAATTTTAAGTTAATTGGGCTGTTTTCGGCCCTGATATTACGATTTTTTTTAAGATTGTTCATAAAAGGTTGTAATTCGCTTGATATTTCATTATCATTACAGTTGACTGTTTTGTAACTGAAATAATCATTAACTTAGCTTAAATGAAAAACAGACTAACTAAAATTTTTAAGTGAGGAAACGCAGAAATGAAGAAAATGATCATTCAAGGAGGAAACCGTTTATCTGGCGAAGTCACGATCGGTGGTGCAAAAAATAGTACAGTTGCATTAATTCCTGCTGCTATTCTTGCAGATACCCCCGTAGAATTTGACACAGTTCCAGATATCTTGGATGTTCACAATCTGATGATTATTTTGGAGTCAATGAATGTAAAGTCCGAGTTTAGTCACGGAGTTTTAGATATTGATCCAACACAAATCGTAGAAGCTGAACTTCCAAGTAAGGCCATTAAAAGTCTTCGGGCTTCCTATTATTTTATGGGTGCATTATTAGGTCGTTTCCATCGCGCGACATTAACATTTCCGGGGGGCGACAATATCGGACCCCGACCAATTGACCAACACTTAAAAGCATTTAAAGCACTTGGAGCAACTGTTAGCGAAGAAAAAGGTACTGTTCATTTAGATGCACCGGATGGCTTGCATGGGGCACGGATCTTTTTAGATATGGTATCTGTTGGTGCAACGATTAATGCTACTTTGGCAGCTGTTCGCGCTGAAGGGACAACGATTATTGAAAACGCAGCTCGTGAACCAGAAATTATTGATTTAGCAACATTTCTAAATAATATGGGCGCAAAAATTCGTGGTGCAGGAACTGATACAATCCGTATTACGGGAGTAAAGACCTTGCAATCAATGAATACCCATACGATTATTGCTGATCGAATTGAAGCAGGAACATACCTATCGCTAGCTGCTGCTTTGGGCGATGGAATTATGATTCACAATGTTATTCCAGAGCATTTAGAGTCGTTTACCAGCAAGATGATTGAGATGGGCGTTGATTTACAAATCGACAGTGATAAGATTTATGTTCCTAAATCAGAACACTTACGACCGGTCAATGTTAAAACAATGCCGTTTCCCGGTTTTGCTACTGACTTACAGCAACCGCTAACCCCATTGATGTCACTTGCAGAAGGTGATAGCACGATTGTTGATACTATTTATCCCAAGCGGGTTAAGCATATTTCGCAACTGCAAAAAATGGGGATGAAAATCGAAGCCCACGATGGGATGATTGTTGTCCAACATACCGAACAATTGCATGGTGCGGAAGTTTCTGCTGGAGAAATTCGTGCAGGAGCTTCATTGACGATTGCTGGTTTAATGGCGCAAGGACAGACTGTTATTAATAATGCTGGAAATATTTTGCGGGGATACGATCGGATTGTATGGAAGCTCAACCGCCTTCATGCCAATGTTTCGATCGAAGATGATTCTTCGATAAAAATCAGTTAGAAGTTGCGTAGTTCTTTAAATCGTGGTATCCTGTTAAAGTTGATTATCTATGTTTCAGGCAATGATTCATGGCAAAAGGAGCGTAATAAATTATGAAACAAGGAATTCATCCAGATTATCATCCAGTAGTATTTGAAGATTCATCTACTGGTTACAAGTTTCTCTCTGGCTCAACAGCCACTTCAAGTGAAACTGTTAAGTGGGAAGACGGTAATGAATACCCATTAATTCGGGTTGAAGTTACTTCAGATTCACACCCATTCTACACTGGTAAGCAAAAGTTTACTCAAGCCGACGGTGCAGTCGACAAGTTCAACAAGAAGTACGGTCTCAAGTAGTCAAACTTCTTATTATTTGCAAAGGGGTTATAACAAAACGGGGTTTTGTTATAACCCCTTTTTCGTTACCTTAAAGAAAATCATGACTTGAGAAAGACGGGGGTTAAATTGCGCAAACAGTTAATAAATAAGGTGGTTGAGTTACATCGTTATTCGTTTATTCGAATAACACGGCAGACATTAATTATGCTTTTTCCGATTGTTTTTATCGGTACGATGGCAAAAATGCTTTTAAAAACAGTTTTTAAGCCAGATGGTTTTATTTTTAATATTGCCTTTTTGGATGTAATTCCACAGAGCGTGTTACGGATAATACAATTTATTTTAGGCAGTATTAGCCAATTAACACTAGGGGTTTTAGGAATATATACAGTTTATATGGCAGCAAAGTTTACTGCTAAGTTATACCATCGTGATGGGAAATTTGCGGGGATTACCGGAATTTTAGCACTATTATTAATGGCGTATCGTTACGGTAAAACCCCAGCAACTTATCCGCTTAATTTTTATCAACGTTTGTTAGGCGGTAATGGGCTGTTAATTGTTCTTGTTTTAGGATATGCGATTGGTCAACTTTATCGTTGGCTAACCCCGCCCAAGTATGGTAATAATACAAATTCATTCCCATCGTTACAAGAACGAGCTTTTAGTTCAATGTTACCAATATTGATTGTCACTGTTATCTCTGTAGTAATTGCGATGCTTTTAAATTCAAGTACAATTTATCATGCGTGGGCAACCAGTTATTCTTCATTAGTTAACGTTGCTCAGGATCACCGGCAATTATGGTTGACCCTATTGGCATCGATTGGACTAGAATTGATGGATTGGTTGGGATTAGGGGTCCCGTATAATTACACTACGTTAACGGCTAGTGAATCATTTACTGCCAATTTAAACTATGCCCTTGCTCACGGGACACCGTGGAATGTTCCTTATAAGTATTTAGGAAGTTCACTCTATAATTCATTTGCTAACTTTGGTGGCGATGGTTTAATTCTGGCCCTAATTGTGGCTCTGCTAATTACCTCGAATGGTACGTATATGCATCGGGTAGCGCGGTGGACAGCTTTACCGACATTATTTAATTTTAACTACGCAACAATGATCGGGTTACCAATTGTCTTTAATCCGTTATTCCTTGTCCCCTTTATCTTTTTGCCAATTTTTAATATCCTATTTGCTAGCCTTGCAATTGCAGTTCATTTAATTCCACCGACGCCCTACCCAGTATTACAGGGGACTCCTGGACCGCTGATTAGCTTTTTGGGGACTAATGGTAATTGGGGCGTATTAATTTTTTCATTAGTTTTACTTTTGATAGATATTATGGCGTATATTCCGTTTGTTAAAATGGCGCTGCAGGTTGAAAACCGGCTAAATCTACAAGAACAGGACGTGGTAAGTCATGAAGAAAATGACTAAGACAATGCTGCATAGCCGAATAGTATTAATGGCCTTAATGGCGATTTTAATTTTAATGGCAATCCCTGCTTATTTCTGGATGAAAGATACTAATAAGTATTTAGCAGCACAGCATAATTCGCGAATGTCTCCTGTAATTATGATTCCCGGTAGTTCAGCTACTCAGAATCGTTTCAATCCTTTGATTAAGAAGATTAATGAAGATAGCCCTAAGAAACATAGTGTTTTACGCCTTGAAGTTAAAAATAACGGTAAGATTGTTTCCCAAGGGTGGATTAACCGTGGTGATAATGAGCCGATTATTGTGATCGGGTTTGAAAACAATCACGATGGTTATCAAAACATCAAAAAGCAAGCAAAAATGGTTAACCAAGTGTTTGAGCGGTTAACTGATGAATATAATTTTAATAACTTTAAGGCATTCGGTCACTCTAATGGGGGGCTCGTATGGACATACTGGCTTGAACACTATTATTCAGATTATGAAGATGCTATTACGATTAAACGGTTGATGACCCTTGGAACTCCTTATAACTTCGCTGAATCCTCGGTGAGTCATCCCACACAAATGTTTTCTGATTTTGTGAAGTATCGTTATCGAATTCCTAAAAGTTTACTAGTTTATTCAGTGGCGGGAACAGAGACGTATAATTCTGATGGCTTAGTGCCAGAAGGAAGTGTCGATGCTGGTAAATATATTTATCAAAAACAAGTAGCACATTATACGAGTATGACAGTAACCGGGAAGGATGCTCAGCACTCAAACTTGCCACAGAATAAACAAATTGTGCGTTTAATTGAGGAGTATCTATTAGATCCTGCAGATAATGGCAATCCGCAAAATAAGCGCGGGTCTACTCAAAATTAGCTAAGCAAGTTATACTATGTTTAATAATAAAAAGTAAGAGGTAATAACTGTGAAGAAAAAGAAAAAACGGTCCTTTGAATGGCTGCGCTGGACAGCGGTTGTTGTTTTACTAATTGTATCGGTTGTCCTAATATTTAATCAGCAAATTAAATACTATTTAGTCGGCAGTTATAAACCAGAGATTACGCAACAAACGGTTCAACAAAATCAAAAGAAAAAAGCAACGTATGATTTTAAGAGTGTTGAAGATTTGAATCTTCAAACCGCTGCTAAAGCACGGGCAAACAAGCAGTCAATTAATACGATTGGCGCCATTACTGTACCGGCAATTAATATGACAATTCCGATCGCTAACGGGGTTGACAATACGACCCTTGCATTAGCCGCCGGAACTTTACGTCCAGATATGAAGATGGGGGAGGGCAACTATGCGTTAGCTGGTCATAACATGGCGCATGGGAGTAAGATTTTATTCTCGCCGCTGTATTACCACGCAAAGGTCGGACAGATGATCTATATAACAAATATGGACCGGGTATATGAATATAAAATCTACCAACGTGAGTTTATCGCTGCGACGCGGGTTGACGTGGTCGATAATACGCCGGAGAAGATTATTACTCTCATAACTTGTGATGCAACAGGGGCAAATCGGTTAATGATTCGTGGTAAATTTGTTAAATCAGAACCATTCAAGCAAGCTCCACAGCAGGTTCAAAAGAATTTTAGTGAAAAATATACAACTGGACGATAAAGAGGCTACGGAAAAATTCCGTCCTCTTTTTTTGATTTGCACCTAATTTTGAAACCGGTGAGAAATAATTATTTAGAAGATATTTCCCATGTAATCTTTGACGATATTCTGCTTAGATTTGGAATCGATTACAAATTCAGAAAAATACAAGGACTGGTAAAAGAACAAAAATTAAATAAAATTTTATTAGAAAATTGAGCGAGCGGATAGGAATGCCACCGTTTGCTCAATTTTTTTGTTTGCATAAATTTCTTGACACTTTTTCAGGAACCACCTAAGAAAGAGGTACATTGAAATTAAGGAGATGCAGTAATGGAAAAACGCGAACAGAAAAATGTTTTATGGTTTGATGAATTGCATCGCTCAGATGTCAATCTTGTTGGTGGAAAATCATCTTCACTAGGAGAAATGACTTCATCGATGAAAATTCCCGTTCCATACGGGTTTGCGACGACAACCCATGCTTATCATCAATTTATGAATGAAACGGGATTAAATGAACAAATTAATGCTCTGCTAGCTGAATTTACTGACTATGAAAATGCTGATGAACTTCATCAAGTTTGTAGCCGTATTCGTAAAATGATTGTTGAAGCGTCAATGCCGTTTGAAGTTGCTGCAACAATTAAACGGGCGTACGCCGAACTTTCTGAAAAGATGGGTGAGACAGAACCATTTGTAGCAATCCGTTCTAGTGCTACAGCTGAGGATTTGCCTAATGCATCGTTTGCGGGTCAGCAGGAATCATACTTGAATGTTCAAGGTGCTGACATGGTGCTAAAAAAAGTTCAGGAATGTTATGCCTCCTTATTTACCGATCGAGCAACTTATTACCGTCATAAGCAGCATTTTCCACATGAAAAAGTCGCCTTATCGGCAGCTGTCCAAATGATGGTTTTCTCGAAGGCTTCAGGAATTATGTTTTCGGTCAATGTTGCTAACGGTGATGACACGAAAATTGTTATTGATACAATTTGGGGCTTAGGTGAATACATTGTTTTAGGTAAAGTAACCCCTGACCATTTTGTAATCAACAAGGATAACTTACAGGTTCTTGAACGATCGGTTGTTCCTAAACAAGTTGAACTATTGCAGACGCCGGGTGGTGGTGTCCATGAAGAACAGGTACCAGCAGAGCGGGCAACTAGACCAGCATTAACAGAAGATCAGCTTCATGAATTGGCTGGGTATGCGAAAGAAATCGAGCGGCACTACGGTTGTTATATGGATATGGAATTTGCCCTTGATGCACGGACGAACCGTCTTTGGTTAGTACAGGCACGACCAGAAACAGTTTGGTCGAATAAAGATAACAAGCCATCCGTCAAGGAACAAGTAACAGCACCGAATAAGACAGAAACATTAGTTAAGGGTCTTCCCGCGAGTCCCGGGTTAGCTGCCGGTAAGGTTCATGTTATTGCGGATCCTAAAGACATTGATCAGTTTGCGGAAGGAGAAGTACTGGTAACTTTGATGACCTCGCCTGATTGGGTACCAGCAATGAAAAAAGCAGCCGCAATTATCACCGATAATGGTGGGATGACCTGTCACGCTGCTATTGTTTCACGTGAAATGCAGATTCCATGTATCGTTGGAACAAAGAGTTGCGGGCAGGCAGTTACGGCGGCTCTTCAAAATGGCGCCCAAGTTACAGTTGACGCTAAAAATGGGGTTGTCTACCAGGGAGATGTCCGAGAAAAATTTGCGGAGAAGAAACAGGAGGGGACACCTTGTGAAACTGTAGAATATTTTGCCCCCACGGCAACTGGCGTCATGATGAATTTGGGTGATCCTGAGCTTGCCCAAAAATATGCAAGCCTGCCAGCAGATGGAATCGGGCTGATGCGAGAAGAATTTTTATGGACAACATATATTCACGAACATCCGTTGTACCTGATTGAAACGGGTCATCCAGAAAAAGTGGTTGATATGTTGGCTGACGGGATTGCTGAGGTTGCGCGGGCAATTGCACCACGTCCAATGGTGCTACGATTCTCCGACTTCAAATCTGGTGAGTATCGCAACCTTACTGGCGGTGATAAATATGAGCCGCATGAACCTGCTGACTTACTTGGCTGGCGTGGTGCTTCCCGGTATTACGATCCAAAATATATCGAAGCGTTTAAGCTCGAATTAGCTGCGGTCAAGAAAGTTCGCGATGAATTTCAATTAAAGAATCTTAACGTCATGATTCCATTTGTCCGCACGGTAGAGGAAGCAGCGAAGGTTACGGCATTAATGAACGCGGAAGGCTTACACCGTGGGCCAGACTTCAAGGTTTATATGATGGCTGAGATTCCAAGCAATATTATTTTAGCTGACCAGTTCAATAAGTATATTGATGGATACTCGATTGGTTCAAATGATTTAGCGATGTTGATTCTTGGCTGTGACCGTAATAACGATACGGTTGCTCACCTCTTTGATGAGCGTAATCTCGCAGTCAAACGCGCGATTAGCCACTTAATTAAAGTAGCTCACCGCGATAATAAGACCGTATCAATTTGTGGGCAAGCGCCATCAGAATATCCAGAATTAGCTAACTTCTTAATCCAGCAGGGAATTGATTATATTTCAGTTAATCCAGACATGGTAAAAGAAACAAAACGGAATGTGGCACAGTTTGAACAACGAATAATCCTTGACCAGGCAACTGGCAAAGGACGGCAAACAGCTGAAGTTTACGAATGGTAGTAAGAAAGGGTTGAAAGAAATGCAAATTTTTGTTGATATTAATGCTTCTGAAAATGGTAATGGTTCACAAGAATATCCTTTTAAGATGATTCAACAGGCAGCTGATATTGCCCAGCCTGGGGATTATATCCAAATTATGCCAGGTGAATATCATGAGGCTGTTCGCCCACAGTATTCTGGAACTAGCGATAAACCAATTATTTATGCTTCAGCAAAACAAAATCAGGCAATCATTACAGGTGCCGACCGGGTGACCGGCTGGCAACCAGTTAATGACAATGTTTGGATGATTAAGCTCCCTAATACTGAGTTTGGTGATTATAATCCATACAACTTGCTTGTTAACCAAACATTTAATCATGCGGGCGAAATCTTCCTTAACAATAAAGCAATGTATGAAGTTGACCAATTGGCAGCGGTAATGGCACCAAAGGAAAACCCGCTTTCACGAGATAGTCAGTTTACTCTTTATACTTGGTATACTGAACAATCACTCGAAGAAGATGCAACGATAATTTATGCTAATTTCCAAGATAAGGATCCTAATAAGGAACATGTGGAATTAACCTTCCGTGAAACATGTTTTTATCCTGAGAAAAAGAATATTGACCACCTTATTCTTTCTGGCTTTACGATGACCAAGGCAGCTTGTCGTTGGGCCACAGCAAAATATAATAAGGGGATTATTGGGACGAACACTGGTCAAGGCTGGAAGATTGCAAAATGCGATATATCTCATGCAAAATGTTCGGGAATTTCTCTTGGCCGTGATATGGTCCCAACAGTTGATGATACTAAGACCGTTCCTCATCGGATTAAGAACAATACCATTCATGATTGTGGACAAACTGGAATTATGGGAGTAGATGGCAACCCATCGCCAATTATTGAGCATAACAGTATTTACAACATCAACACGCGCCAAAACCTTGTCAGTGATGATGTGAGTGCGATTAACCTTTCTCCAGCGATTGGCGCCAAGATTCTTCGTAACTGCATCCATGATTGTACACGAGGAGTATGGCTTGGTGGAAAGGTAGAAGATACGCAGATTTCGCGAAACGTTTTCTACAATAACAGCTTACCTAAACCGTTCAAAGTTACTGCAGAAAATCAGGATGACCTCATAGCAGGGCTAGGCGAAGATATTGAGATCAAGGATTCTGACGGCGTTACGTTAGTCGATAACAACTTCTTGCTATCAGATTGTGCTCTCAAGTTAGCAACCAAAGGAGTTTTGCTGGTTCATAACTTAATTAACGGTAGTGTAGAGTGGCTAAGTAATAATAACGTCCAAGATAACGACCTCTATTACCACCGGCTCTATCAAGAAAATGACAGCAAGATGGATCCATATAGTTCATCATGTTTCTATAATAATGTCTTTATTCGTAAGAGCCTTCGTGATGAAATGGCAAAATTAATTGCAATTGCACGGGAGCAGGCTGACCAACAGGAAAATGTTGATAACCATGTAAGCGACGACAATGAAGTGTTCGTTGCCCAGTCAAGCAAGCAACGGAATCACATTAACACTAATAAGGCTGGCAATATCTACCTGAATGACCAAGTAGAAGACGTCACCATTGACGTTGACTCTAATGAAGACGGGGTATTTATTGATAGTAATATTTGCGATTACCTTGATGAAGACACGAGCCGGGTCGTTGCCGTTGGTACGACCGCCAATACTGCAATGGACTTTGATATCGACTTTTTAGGTAACCATCGTGAAGGAGTAAGTGTTACTGCTGGTCCGTTTGATACTAAAGATGAGTATAGCCACCGGTTATTTAGGTTACTGTTTTAAGGAGGAAGGATAAGAATGCGCAAGCCGTTTATTATTGCGAACTGGAAGATGAACAAGAATGTTCATGAATCAGTAGACTTTGTTAGGGCAATTAAGGAGAAACTACCAGCAAATAAAGAAATTGGAATTGCAGCGCAGGCAGTTTCCCTCTACAACATGAAAAAAGTGGCAGGGACATCAAATTTACAAATTATTGCCCAAAATGCAGCCGCAGAACTTGAGGGACCATATACCGGTGAAATTAGTATGCGTAGCTTAGCTGATGCTGGAGTTACTTATGTCATGCTGGGACACTTAGAGCGACGGCGGCTGTTTAATGAGAGTAATACCTCGATTAACCAAAAAGTCCTTGCGGCGCTTCAAGCTGGGATTACGCCGATTATTTGTACTGATGAAGAAATGGTACAAACGGAAGTTAATGGCAAAATTCATTATGTTTTTCAGCAGTTAAAGAGTGTATTACGCGATGTTCCAGCGGACAAATTAGCACAAATTGTTATTTCGTATGAACCGAGCTGGGCGGTTGGCAGCAGCCACCAAGCTAACCCAGAAATAGCCGAAGAAGGGTGTCAGGCAATCCGGCAAAGCCTTGCTGATACTTATAACAATGATATAGCGGAGAAGATGCGCATTTTATATGGTGGCAGTGTAAATCCGCAAAATATCTATCAAATTATGAGTAAGCCAAATGTTGATGGTGCATTGATTGGCCGAGCTAGTCTTGATATCGATAGTTTTTTACAGATGATTAATTATATTGAACTTGCCAGTAAGAAAAAATTACAAGTAATTTAATTGAGGAGGAAGCAGGAATGGCTTACTTTGATAATGGGAATAAACTTTTTGATGATGCACGAAAGAACCAATACGCAATTGGGGCATATAATATTAATAACCTAGAATGGACACGAGCAATTTTGCGGGCAGCTGCTGAGACCAATACCCCGGTGTTAGTCCAAGTTTCCATGGGGGCTGCTAAATATATGGGTGGCTATAAATTTGTCAAGGATATGGTAGAAGATCAAATGGACGCGATGAATATTAAAGTTCCAGTTATTTTAAACCTTGACCACGGTGATTATGATGCGGCGATTGAATGTATAAACCTTGGCTATTCATCAGTGATGTTTGATGGACATAAGCTGCCAATGGAAGAAAATTACGCCAAAACAAAAGAGATTGTTCAGTTAGCCCATTCCCGTGGAATTGCGGTTGAAGCAGAAATTGGCAAAGTGGGCGAAAATCAAGATACGAGTAGTGGCGAATTAGCAGATGTCGAAGATGCAATGGCTTTTGCGGCAATGGGTGTTGATCGCCTTGCCTGCGGAATCGGTAATATTCATGGTATCTATCCAGCAGACTGGCAAGGGCTGAACTTTGACCGGCTACAAGAGATCGCGGATGCCATTGATATTCCATTGGTCCTGCATGGTGGTTCGGGAATTCCTAAAGATCAAGTTCAAAAGGCCATTTCGATGGGAATTGCGAAAGTCAACATCAATACTGAATTTCAGTTAGCTTTCCAAGATGCTACTCGAAAGTATATTGAAAATGAGCTTGACTTGAATAAGAATAATAAAGGGTATGATCCACGAAAACTATTATTACCCGGCACTGATGCAATTACTGATAAAATGAAAGATATGATTGAATGGTTAGGCACTCCAGCAGTAGCCTAAGATAATGGAGGTTGTGGCATGGCGATTACAGTTTACTTTGTTCGACACGGTGAGACATATTTTAACCGGTTTGCTCGTTTGCAGGGATGGTCAGATACTCCCTTGACGGAAAAGGGGATTGAAAACGCACAAAAAATAGGTGAAGTACTTGCTGATTTACGGATTGATTATCTCTTTTCAAGTGACTTAAAGCGTGCTGTGGATACGGCGCGAATTTTAATTGCAAACCATCCGACAGCAACGATGAAAGAACCGGTCCAAAAAAAGTTTTTCCGTGAAGTTTTCTATGGGTCTTTTGAGGGCCATAGTAATGAAGAAGGGGCGATTTGGGCGAGCTACCTTGGTGAAAAACGATTTCGTCGGATTGGTGAAGTAGTTGATGAGTTTGGCGTTGAAAAAGCACATGATTTGCTTAAAGCAGCTGATCCGGCTCACCTTGCAGAAGACAGCAGAGAGCTAAATACCCGTGTTGAACAAGCAATTTCTTTTCTCCGTGATTTGCCAGACAATAGTAATGTTGTTGTTGCTACCCACGGCTCGATTATTCAATATATTGCGGGGATGTATGGGGATGCGCGCCGCAAGTATGAGAATCTGCATAATGGTGCCTTGATGAAGATGGTTTTAGATAAGGAACAAACAACAGTTGCTTCGTATAATCAATTTACACTATAGAAAAAGATGAAAGGGCTGGTGAAGATTTTTTCACCAGTCCTTTCATCTTTAAGTGTTACAAAGTCTAACCGCCTTAGAAGGTATTAATCTAACTTTTGCGATATTTTGTCAAGCCATAATGGTAACGTTTCATTCAAACTATTGTAAGTGTCTTCAAAACGGTGGGTGTACCACGGGTCAGGGATTTCTTGGCCGGCCTTTTCTGGGATCACTTCATATGCTAAATGAATTTTATTACGATCCTTTGCGGGAGCAATTCGTTGAAGATTATACTTATTCATATTGTCCATGCAAATAATATAATCGGCCCAGTCAAAGTCTTGCAAAGTAATCGGCCGAGAAACTAAGCCGTCAGTTGCGAGACCGTGAGCGCGCATGGTTTTAGCTGCGCCAGGGTGAGGCCCATTGCCTTCTTCTTCATTGCTGGTTCCGGCAGAATCAACATTGATTTTATCGTTTAAGCCTGCTTCATCAACCATTTGCTTGAACATTGCTTCGGCCATCGGGGAACGGCAGATATTCCCTAGGCAAACAAATAAAACATTCATTCTATCACCTCGTTTTCTTTCTATCATACCGAAAATTATTATGTTTTGCTAAAACATTTATCGGTAATGACATAGGGCTTAAGATTTTGGTAAAATTGAGGATAAAGATTAATTAAGGAGGAACCCCAATGACCCTTATCATAATAATTGTTGTTATCGTCTTGCTAATCGCAGTATATGCAGGGCTATACAACAGTTTGATTCAACTGCGGACTCACGCTCAAGAATCATGGAGTCAGATTGATGTTCAGCTACAGCGACGAAACGACTTGATCCCTAACTTAATTTCAACGGTGAAGGGATATAGCAAGTACGAAGCTGGTACGCTAGAAAAAGTTACTAAGTTGCGGACCCAGTTAAACAGTATTCCAGATAGCGATCATGCACAAAAAATGGAAGTTTCAAATGAATTAACGGGAACGTTGCGGACGTTATTTGCTGTTGCCGAAAATTACCCTGATTTGAAGGCAAGTGCAGAATACCAAAAGTTAATGGAAGAATTAACAAATACGGAAAATAAGATTGCTTATTCTCGTCAACTTTATAATAGTACAGTAGCTGCACTTGATGCGAAGATTCAATCTTTCCCAAGCAACATTATTGCGAAAATTCATCATTTCCAACAAATGGATTACTTACAAGTACCGGAAGAAGCAAAGGCTGTGCCTAAAGTTTCGTTCGATGATTTAGGTGATTAAGCATGTTATATCAGCAAATTGCCCGTAATAAACGCAAAACTATTCTGGTGATGTTTGGCTTTTTCTTGCTCGTAGCATTAATTGGCGCGGCTGTTGGCTACCTATTCGCTCGAACTGCAGTTGGCGGGATAATTGTTGCTGCAATTATTGCCGTCATATATATGTCGGTAATAATTGGGCAGTCAACGGATGTAGTAATGCGGATGAATAATGCAACAGAAGTCCGTTCAGCTAATGATGCCCCTGAATTATGGCATATTGTTGAAGACATGGCATTAGTCGCCCGGGTTCCCATGCCCAAGGTTTATATTATCCATGATCCAAGTCCCAATGCTTTTGCAACGGGAAATGACCCGCAGCATGCGGCCGTGGCTGCCACGACTGGTTTGATGGAACGGATGAATCGTGAGGAATTAGAAGGGGTAATGGCTCATGAGATGACCCACGTTCGCAATTACGATATCCGCTTGCAGACAATTGCCCTTGCTCTAGCGTCTGCAATTGCGATGCTTGTTAACTTTGCTGGTAATTTTTGGTGGATTGGCGGTCGCAGCAGTAGTGATGACCGTGACAACCCGTCGAGTATCTTTGCGTTAATCGGTTCAATCTTATTGATATTTCTTGCACCAATCGCAGCAACGATCGCGCAGATGGCGCTGTCGCGTAATCGAGAATACTTGGCAGATGCCGGTGCTGTTGAGTTGACCCGTAACCCTCAGGGAATGATTAGCGCGCTTGAAAAATTAAAGACTGCGGTTCCTATGGAGCATGTAGACCCAAGCAGTTCAGCATTATACATTAGCGATCCGGAACTAAACGCTAAACATCATCCGTTTTCTAACCTTTTTGATACTCACCCGCCCCTAGATAAACGGATTGCACGCTTAAGAGAAATGTAATGAACACAGATTAGAAGCTAGAAAATAACCACTTTGCTGAAGAAGTTATTTTCCAGCTTTTTTATTTTTGCTTAACATTAGCGTTTTTAATCGCCTTATACTAGCGAGGGTGATATAATTAAAAAGCTAGACCAAAGTATCAAAAGAAGAGGTATCTTTTTCATGAAAATGAAATTAGCGGAAATTGCCAAGGCGATCAACGCGCAAAATGACATTGAACAATGGAAAGACGTAGAAGTGACCAGTGTGTCATTTGATAGTCGACACTTAGAGCAAGGGAGCTTATTTGTTCCATTGCAAGGTGTTCAAGATGGCCACCAATATGTACCGAGTGCTTTTACTAATGGTGCGGCAGCTAGTTTGTGGGCAAGTGACCATGAGATAACGGATCAAGCACATCCATTATTAGTTGTTAGCGACCCCCTCAAGGCATTGCAGCAATTAGGAAAATATTACCTACATAAAATCAACCCAATAGTAGTTGCAGTTACCGGAAGCAATGGCAAGACGACGACTAAGGATATGATTGCGTCGATTTTAAGCACCCAGTTTAATGTTACCAAGACATATGCTAATTTTAATAATGAGATTGGGGTTCCGGTGACCCTGCTTAATATGGAATCCAATACCGAAGTAGTAGTCGTTGAGATGGGGATGGATCGATTTGGTCAGCTTGATTTTTTGAGCAAGCTTGTTAATCCCGATATTGCAGTGATTACAATGATTGGTGAAGCTCACATTGAATTCTTTGGGACTCGTGATAAGATTGCAGACGCAAAGATG
This sequence comes from Limosilactobacillus walteri, assembly GCF_014830205.1. Lineage (NCBI taxonomy): Bacteria > Bacillati > Bacillota > Bacilli > Lactobacillales > Lactobacillaceae > Limosilactobacillus > Limosilactobacillus walteri. The sequence goes on along the minus strand of NZ_QORN01000002.1, from coordinate 40,652 downwards.
GAAATTACCAACGGCTTAAAGGAAGACGGGACGCTGGTATTTAATGGGGATGAACCGCTATTAGAAGAACGTGCAAAGAACATTACCCAGCAACAAATGCGCTTTGGTCGGCAGCTAAGCAATGATTTGTATGCGACAAGTGTCAAAGAGCAATCACGTCAGGTAGCCTTTACGGTCAATGAATGGCCAGATGAAAACTTTATGATCCCAATGGTTGGTGAATACAACGTTAATAATGCGTTGGCTGCAATTGGTGTTGGGCGTATTCTTCATATTACGCCAGCCCATATGAAAGAGGCCCTTGCTAATGTTGAATTAACTGAGAATCGGGCGGAATGGGTTGATGGCAAGAATGGTGAGCAGATTCTTAGTGATGTCTACAATTCAAACCCTACAGCTGCTAAACAAGTTCTTAAAACAATTGCGGCAATGCCGGCAAATGGGCGGCGCATTGTCGTCCTTGGTGATATGCTTGAATTAGGGGATGCAGCTCCACGGCTACACGCCAGCTTAGCAGAAGAGATCGACCCGCAAAAGATTAATAGTGTTTACCTTGTTGGTGAACAAATGAAAAATCTTAAAGATAAGTTGATCCAAGATGGTTACCCTGCAGATGATATCCATCATTATGCAAGTAGTGACTTAAAACAATTAATTGCCGATCTTACAGCGACTTTGACTGGGGATGACCTTGTCTTATTAAAGGCAAGTCATGGTATTCATCTGGAAGAAGTCCTAGCGGCATTAAAAGCAGAATAGATAATATATGTTGCCAGTCGATTGCTGATGCTTATATCCAGAATCGGCTGGTCATTTTTAGGAGGAAGATTTTTGAAGTTTAGTGAATTAGGCCTTTCAGAAAGCCTATTAAAAGCAATTAAGCGGAGCGGATATGAAGAAGCAACGCCGATTCAAGAGCAAACTATTCCAATGGTTCTCGATGGTAAGGACGTGATCGGCCAAGCACAGACAGGAACTGGGAAAACGGCTGCTTTTGGATTGCCAATCATCGAAAAAGTAGATACTGATAATCCCAATATTCAGGCAATTATTATCTCGCCGACTCGGGAATTAGCAATACAAACCCAAGAAGAGCTTTATCGATTAGGAAAGGATAAGCACGTTCGCGTTCAAGTTGTTTATGGGGGAGCAGATATTCGCCGCCAGATTAAGAGCTTGAAGCAACACCCACAAATCCTTGTCGGGACTCCAGGGCGGTTACGCGATCACATTAACCGCCATACTGTTAAGCTTGACCACATTAAAACCCTTGTACTCGATGAAGCTGATGAGATGCTTAATATGGGATTCCTCGAAGATATTGAATCAATTATCAAAGAGACCCCCGATGATCGGCAAACCCTGCTGTTCTCTGCAACAATGCCACCAGAGATCAAGCGGATTGGGGTTCAATTTATGTCTGATCCGGCAACAGTACGGATTAAGGCCAAGGAACTTACCACTGATCTGGTTGACCAGTATTATGTTCGGGCGCGTGACTACGAAAAGTTCGATATCATGACCCGGTTAATTGATGTGCAGGACCCTGACTTAACAATCGTTTTCGGGCGGACTAAGCGCCGTGTTGATGAATTGTCAAAGGGCTTGATTGCCCGAGGGTATAATGCAGCGGGTATTCATGGTGACCTTACCCAAGATAAGCGTTCCAAGATCATGTGGCAGTTTAAGAATAATGAAATTGATATTTTAGTTGCTACCGATGTTGCTGCTCGGGGTCTTGATATTTCTGGGGTGACCCACGTTTACAACTATGATATTCCATCGGATCCTGATAGCTACGTTCACCGGATTGGACGGACAGGACGTGCCGGTCATCACGGTGTTTCCTTGACTTTTGTAACTCCTAATGAGATGGACTACCTTCATGAGATTGAAAAATTGACCCGTGTGCGGATGTTGCCACTCAAGCCGCCAACGGCTGAGGAAGCATTTAAGGGTCAAGTTGCTTCAGCTTTCAATGACATCGACGAATTGATCGCACAAGACTCGACGGATCGTTACCAAGAAGCAGCCGAAAAGTTATTAGAAACTCATAATGCAACTGACTTAGTTGCTGCCTTATTAAATAATATGACTAAGGAAGCGGCGAGTGAAGTACCAGTTAAGATTACGCCAGAACGACCATTGCCACGGCGTAATAAACGAAATAATAACCGGAATGGTAACCGCAACAATTACCATGGTGGAAACCATTATCGACGGAAAAACTATCGTCGTCACCACGGTGGGCACCGCAATGATAATCATGGCAAGAGTCATTCAAGCCGTCATGCATTTAACATTCGTCACCGTCAAGATGATTAATAAGAAACAAAGCCTAGCGAAAAGCAATTTTCCTAGGCTTTTTTCTTATGCTATTAAACAATTAATGAATTGCTACTTTGATGAGTAGTGCGTTATACTTATCATGTAATCGTCTATAAGAGAAATTAAGCATTTTTTGTTATCAAGAAGTGTTTGGTTTAAGACGTACAATGTAAGTTGCAAAGTTGTTTTTTATTTGATGCTATCTAAAGTATTTTTAGTTTATTGATTAATACAATGATTAACTAAGAGTAGGGAAGTTAAATAGTATTAGATGAGAAGTAACTTGTCGTTTAAATATATATAAGTCGGGGGAATATATTTATGGTATCAAAAAATAACCGTAAGCTAATTGCGGAGAAAAACCGCAAAAATGAGAAGCAACGTTTTGCATTGCGGAAGTTAAATGTAGGTGTAGCTTCAGTTCTGTTAGGGGTTACTTTTAGTATATACGGCGGGGGACAAATGATTGCCCACGCGGATACGACTGATAATGGCGGACAGACTACGGATACTGCTAAAGTGACTAATGAACAATCGCCAGCTACTCAGTTACAAGATACTTCTAGTACTGAGAATGGCCAAGATACCAATAATACTGTAGATGGTACTTCATCGTCAGCAGGAACCCAAGGGGGGGTGGCAGACGCTAATGCTGCCAATGCTGGTAAGGACTCAGTCGAAGCGAAGATAACGCAAGGAGAAGAAAATGTAACTGATAATGATCAAAAGCAAGGACCAAAATATTTGATTCAATCTCAAACAGGAACACAACAGCCAGTTTCAAATAATAATGAGATTAGAACATATGGTTCAAGTTCACCATTACAAGGGATATTACCTAGTCCGGCTACTACTTTTAGAAGCATGGCAGTTGAAGATCCTACTGCAATTATAGTTACTAATGCTCAAGGCTTAATTGATGCTATTCAAAAAGGTACATATACTACGATTAATATTGATGGTGATATTAATTTAGGAGAAAAAACTAGCTCAAATTATACAAATACTACCATTAATAATAAACGTAACATTGTAATTCAAGCTGTGGGTGACAAAAAGACCATTGATTTTGCTGGATATGGATTCAATATGTACAGCAATGACTATGGTGTTACCTTCAAGAATTTGAATTTATACGGTCAAAGTTACTATGGAATTGTTAGAAGTGCAGGTTCGTATACTTTTGACAACGTAGATTATACTGGATCACAACTTGTCTATACTGACTCAGGATATAATGCAACCGTTAATTTTGAAGGTACTGTAACTTCACATTCAGTTGGTAGTTATGTTAGCCCGTTAGATGGTAAAACTCGCAATAGCCAAGGTGGAAATACTCAACAAGTTCTTCAATTTTCAGCTGGTAATAATGAAATAAACTTTGCAGCTGGCAGTAAAGTTAACTTTACTACAACTAATTCAAATGTTATTGAAATTGATGCTGGTACAACTGTAATTAATATCAAGAGTAATCCAGATGGTACTAATGGTGCACAAGTTACTTTGAATCCACATACCCAAAAGGGACCAGAACAGTTAAATGGGATGAATATGGACGGTATTGCACGTGGTATTGCATCAAATGGTAATACAACTTTAAACATCGATAAAGGTGCAAATCTTGATATTGTTTTGAAAGATGACGCTGCTGATAAATACCATTCCAGTGCACTTTTCTTGAATTCCGGTGCAACAATCAATGATAAAGGCAGCTTAACAGTTACTTCCGTTGGTCAACCATACTATCGTTCATCAGGAATAGATGCTCCAGTTTATATTAATGGAAATTCTACTATTAACGTTGAGGGAGGTAACTTTACCGTTAATGCGACTGATTTAGGTGACTATCAAGGAAACATTGTTACTTCAAGTGGTACTTCTACCATCAATATCAACCACCATGGAACTTTTGATGTAACGGGTGATGGAACCAAAGCTACTGCTGTAAGTTTGGGATCTGGTAGTACATTTACTTCAACTCAACCAGAATTATTTAGTATTGACATGCCAGAAGGAGCTACTGCCATCAAGAATGGTAAGGTTAGCTTCAAGGGTGTTAAGACCTCTGAAAATGGTCAGCCAATTGGTGAAATCGACGTAACCTATGCCGCGGACGGTACACCTACAGTTACTAAGGTAACTAGTGCTGATAGACAAACTGTAATTGATACTAAGGCTGCTGGGGATGCTGCTAAGAATAAGATTAACTTGATAGCAGCAGGTAAAGAAGTTGAATTAACTAATATTACCTTCAATAAAGATGCAAATGGTGACTACATCATGGCTGGTAATGCTAACACTGCTGATGGTGACGGTGCTTACGTTTACATCAATATTAATGGTAGTGAAACCCCGGTTAAGGTTACTGGTAGTGGTAGTCAAACTATTTACTCCATTACTAATACTGAAACTGAGCCAACTGCTACCGAAGTACCATACACTGTCCAAACTGGTGCAGATGGTAAATTCTCAGTTAACTTAGGTCAATTGAAGGATACGGACACTGTTTCAGTACACGCTGACAAGGACTTCGTAACTAGTGATACTGATACTAAGACTGTTTCTAAATGGATGCTCAACAGTTACAAGCAACAATTGCAAGATTTGATTAATGAAGCTCCAACAGTAGAAGGCACTGTGAACTTTAAGGATGCCGATGCTGATAAGAAGACAGCTTATACTGATGCAATTTCGGCTGGCAACACTTTGCTTGCAAATGCTGATGCAACAGCTGAACAAATTCAAAACCAAATCACTGCAATTACTAATGCGAAGACAGGCTTGAATGGTGAAAGTAATCAATTAGCTAAGGCAAGACAAGAACTTCAAGCTGCTGTTAACGCTAGGAGTGATGTAGAAAAGACACCAGCATACTACAATGGTAGCGAAGAAGCTAAAACAGCATACGATAATGCAATTACAGCAGGTCAAGATGCATTAAATAAGACCGATGCAACGCTTGAAGATCTTACCAATGCATTGAATGACATTAACACTGCTAAAGGTAACTTGAAGGGTGAAGCAACTAATAAGACAGCACTTCAAGAAGCGGTAAATAATTCTACAAGTGTAAAAGAAAGTAACAATTATACTAATGCTGATGAAACACAAAAGACAGCATATGATAATGCAGTTACTGCTGCACAAACAGTTCTAGAAAAGACTAATGCAACTCAAGCAGAAGTAAATCAAGCTTTAGAAAACCTTAAGACAGCAAATAATAACTTAAATGGTGACAGCAAGACTGAAGCTGCAAACAAGGCTGCCTTAGAAGCTGCTGTTAACGATGCACCAAATGTAAGAAAAACTTCAGCATACTACAATGGTAGTGAAGAAGCTCAAAAAGCATATAATGACGCAATTGCAGCAGGTCAAACTATCTTAGATAAAGAAAATCCAACAGCAGATGAGGTTAAGACAGCTTTAGATGCAATTACTGCTGCAAAGGGTAATCTTAAAGGTGAAGCAACTAATAAAGAAGCGCTTCAAATTGCGGTAGATGGTGCAGCCGGCGTAAAGAATAGTGAAGATTACACTAATGCTAGCGATACTGAAAAGCAAAAGTATGACGAAGCAATCACAGCAGGACAAACGGTACTTTCAAATTCAGAAGCAACCCAAAAGCAAGTAGATGACGCTGTAACAGCCATTAACAATGCAAAAACTGCTTTAAACGGTAGTAACAATTTGACTGATGCCAAGAATAAAGCAAATAGTGCAGTAGACACAGCATTAAACAATAAGTTAACTGTAATTAATGAATCACCATTAACTGACGACGAAAAGCAGAAGTTAAGTGATGAAGCTAATGCAGATGCTACAGCAGCTAAGGACGCTATTTCTAAAGCAACTACAAACGATGCAGCAGCCAAGGCAGGTCAAGACGGTGCTGAAAAGATCAACAATATCACTGTTCCAACCGAATCGGCAGTCAAACAAGCTGCAAAGGATGCAATTGACCAAGCCGCTAAAGAAAAAGATCAAGCAATCGATAACTCATCATTATTAACCGATGAAGAAAAGACTGCTTTGAAAGATAAAGTAAAGGCTGCAGCTGATGAGGCAAAGACTAACATCGATAATGCCAAAACTGATTTAGCAGTTTCTCAAGCTCAAACCGCTGGTGAAACAACAATTAAGAACATCGAAATTCCAACTAGTTCAAAGGCCAAAGACGATGCAACTGCTAAAGTAGATCAAGCCGTAACTGACAAAGTTAAAGATATTAACGACAATAAGAACTTAACTACGGAAGAAAAAGCAGACTTAGTCAAGAAAGTTAACGATTTAGCTGACCAAGCTAAAGACAACATCAAGAAAGCAACTACTGATGAAGGCGTTCGAGAAGCTGAACAAAAGGGTGTTGATTCGATCAAGAATCTCTCGGTTCCAGAAGAATCAGCAGTCAAGGAAGCAGCTAAGAAGGCTATCGATGATGCTACGGCTGACAAGACTAAGGCCATCAATGATGCACCAAACTTAACTACGGAAGAAAAAGCTAAGTTAGTTGATGATGTAAATAAGATCGCTAATGAAGCAAAAGCTGCTATTGATAACGCAACTACCGACGCAGCAGTGACTAAAGCACAAGAAAATGGTGTAAAGGCTATCGATAATGTTACTGTTCCAACTGAGTCAGCAGTAAAACAAGCAGCAAAAGAAGCTGTAGCAAAGACAGCAGAAGCAAAGAACAATGCAATTGATTCTTCAAACTTAACAGACGAAGAAAAAGCTGCATTGAAGAAGGAAGTTAGCGATGCACAAACTGCCGCAGATCAAGCAATTGATAACGCAACTACCAATGCAGCAGTAACTGAAGCGCAAGAAAATGGCGTTAATACAATTAAAGGTATTGAAGTACCAACTAAATCAGATGCTAAGCAACAAGCAACAAATGACCTTAATACTGCTGTTGATGAAGCTAAGAAGGCAATCGATCAAGATACCAACTTAACTGCTGAGCAAAAACAAGCTGCTAAGGACCAAATTGATGCCAATGCTAAGACTGCTCAAGACGCCATCAATAATGCTAAGACTAACGCAGATGTAACTAATGCAGTTGACAACGGCAAGCTTGCAATCGACAAGAACGTTGCCAATGCCGCAATCGATAACGCAGCAGCTGGCAAGCTCAAGGAAATCAAGGCTCCATTAACTACTGATGAGCAAAAGACTTACACTGATTTGATCAACTCTGAAGCTAACAACGCCAAGCAAAACATCGCTAATGCTACTACTCCAGAAGAAGTAACTACTGCTCAAAACAACGGTGTAGATGAAATTAACGGCACCAACATCCCAACTACTTCTAAAGTTAAAGAAGATGCTCTTAATGCAATTAAGACTGCTCTTGACAACAAGACTAAGGAAATCAACGATTCCCAGAACATCAATGCTCAAGAAAAAGCTGATTTAATCAAGCAAGCACAAGATGCCGCAAAGACTGCTAACAACAACATCAACAACGCAACCACCAACGCAGCTGTAGAGACTGCTCAAACTAACGGTGAAAAGGCAATTGCTGATGTAACTGTTCCAAACTTGTCTGATATTAAGCAAGAAAACATTGATCTTGTTAACAAGGCTTTAGATGCTAAGAAAGATGAGATCGACAAGGCTTCTAACCTTTCAAACGATGAAAAGCAAAAGTTAGTCAATGAAGCAACTAATGCTGCTACTGACGCAATCAACAACATCAATGCTGCAAAGACTAATGATGAAGCTAAAGAAGCCGCAAATACTGGTGTTCAAAACATCGAAAACGTCAATATTCCAAGTCTTGATGATGCTAAGAAGAATGCTAAACAAGCAATTGACGATACTTTGAAGTCTAAAGTAGCTGAAATTAACAATGCTTCAAACTTGAATCCTACTGAAAAGCAAGACTTGATTGATAAAGCTACTGATGCTGCTAACACTGCAAAGACCAACGTCGACAAGGCAACAACTAATGATGAAGCTAAAGATGCTGCAGATGAGGGTATCCAAACCATCAAAGGCATTACCTTTACTTCATTAGATGATGCTAAGAAGGCTGCCAACACTGCAATTGATAATGCATTAACTGCTAAGAAGAATGAAATTGACGCAGCCAACAACTTAAGCGAGACTGAAAAGCAAAAATTAGTTGATGAAGCTACTCAAGCTGCTAATACTGCAAAAGAAAATATCAGTAAAGCTCAAACTAATGATGCAGTTACTGAAGCTCAAAACAAGGGTACCGAAGCAATTGCTAACGTTAACGTCCCAAGCTTAGATCAAGCTAAGAAAGACGCAATTAACGCCATTAAACAAGTTCAAGCAGCTAAGAATGCTCAAATTGCTAAAGCTGACAACTTAAATGCTGACGAGCAAAAAGCATTAACTGATCAAGTAGATAAGATTGCCAACGATGCTATTGCGGAAATCAATAAGCCATCAACAACTACTAACGATGCCGTTGCTGCAACTCGTGATGATGCCATCAAGCAAATCACTGATTTGTTTATTCCAACCTTAGACGGAGCACAAACTGATGCCATTAATGCCATTGAAAGTGCTAAGAACGCTAAGATCGACGACATTAACAACGCAACTCACTTAACTGATCAAGAAAAGCAAGATTTGATTGACCAAACAACTAAGGCTGCCAAAGACGCAACTGATGCAATCAACGCAGCTCAAAATAACGATGCTGTTAAGGATGCTGAAAATGCAGGTTTGAACAACATTAATAAGGTCACTATCCCAAGTCTTGCTGACAAGCAACAAGCAGCTATCAAGGAATTAGACGTAGCACGCGATGCTAAGATTGACGCAATTGATGGTGCTAGCGATTTAACCACTGACGAAAAGAATGCCTTGAAAGATAAGGTTCAATCTACTTACAGTGATGCTGTAGAAAATGTAACTAAGTCAACTACTGACGAAGCTGTAACTACTGCTAAAGACAATGGTATCGAGGCAATTAATGGCATTGAAGTTCCAGCTAAGTCAGCCGATAAAGAAAACGCCAAGACTGATCTTACTGACGCAGTTAACAAGGCTAAAGAAGCCGTTGATCAAGACAGCAACTTGACTGCTGAAGAAAAACAAGCAGCTAAAGATCAAATTGATCAAGATGCTAAGAATGCAGAAGATGCAATTGAAAAGGCTAAGAATGTTGCTGATGTAACTAAGGCTGCTAACGACGGCACGCTCGCCATTGACAAGGACGTTGCTAATGCCGCGATTGATAATGCAGTAGCTGGTAAGAAGGCAGAAATTGCAAAATCGTCATTAACTGACGAAGAAAAGACTGCTTTAAACAATGAAGTAGATCAAAAAGCTCAAGATGCTAAAGAAGCAATTAAGACTGCAACTACTCCAGAAGCTGTAACCAGTGCTCAAGAAAGTGGCATTAAGAATATCGAAAATACTGAAGTGCCGACTGTATCAGCAGTGAAAGAAGCAGCTAAGAAAGCCGTAGCAGATGCTGCAGCAGCTAAGAACAATGCAATTGATTCTTCAAACTTAACCGATGAAGAAAAAGCTGCATTGAAACAACAAGTTAGTGCTGCACAAAACGCAGCAGATAGTGCAATTGATACTGCAACTACAAACGCCGCAGTAACCGAAGCAGCAGACAATGGTGTTAAGGCAATTGATGGTATTGAAGTACCAACTAAATCGACCGCTAAAGATCAAGCAACAGCTGACCTTAACAAGGAAGTTGATGAAGCTAAGAAAGCAATTGACCAAGACAACAACTTGACTGCTGAAGAAAAACAAGCAGCTAAGGATCAAATTGATTCTGATGCTCAGCAAGCCCAAGAAGTCATCAACAATGCTAAGACCAATGATGATGTCAAGAAGGCGGTCGATGAGGGTAGATTAGCTATTGACAAGGACGTTGCTAATGCAGCGATTGATAATGCAGTAGCTGGTAAGAAGGCAGAAATTGCTAAGTCATCATTAACTGACGAAGAAAAAGCTGCTTTAAACAATGAAGTAGATCAAAAAGCCCAAGACGCTAAAGAGGCAATTGATGCTGCAACTACCGATCAAGCGGTAGAAACAGCTAAGAATAAAGGTATCGATAGCATTAATGGCGTTGAAATTCCAACTAAGTCTCAAGTTAAGACTGACGCCGCCACTAACATCGATAAGGCTGCCGCTGATGCGAAGAAAGCTATCGACAACACGCCAGACTTAACTAACGATCAAAAGCAAGCTGCTAAAGACCAAATTGACCAAGATGCTAAGAAGGCGAAGGACGCAATCGCTAAAGCAACTGACGACAAGGGTGTTCAGGATGCCGCTGATGCCGGCTTACTGGCAATCAACAAGGTAACCGCCAAGGCAGCTATTGATTCGGCGCTTGCAACTAAGATTGCTGAAATTAATAATTCTGCCTTAACTACTGAAGAGAAGGCCGCCTTAACTAATCAAGCTGACCAAGCCGCACAAACAGCTAAGAATAATATTGACCAAGCTAATACAGTAGCCACGGTTGAAACAGCCAAGGAAGCTGGTATTAAGCAGATTAATAATATTCACGTTCCGGCAACTTCTGCGGTAAAGGATAGAGCAATTAAGACGATTAATGAGGCCTTGTCTAACAAGATCAATGAAATCAATAATGCTTCAAACATTACATCAGCAGAAAAGGCGGACTTGATTGATCAAGCAACTAACTTAGCTAATATCGCTAAGGATAACATTAGCCAAGCAACGTCTGATGAAGGGGTCGCAACAGCTACAACCGCTGGAATTAACGCAATTGCAAATGTAACGGTGCCAAGCCTTGATAATGCTAAGGACCAAGCAAAGAATCTGATTGATGACGTTCTCAACGAAAAGAAGAATGAAATCAATAATGCCAATAACCTTTCCGATCGTCAAAAGGAAGACTTGATTAAGCAGGCAACTGATGCCGCGGATACTGCCAAGAAGAATATTGATAACGCTACAACTAATAGTGATGTTCAAACGGCAGAAAACAATGGTGTGCAAGCAATTGAAAATGTTGTCGTTCCTAACCTTGACGATGCTAAGAAGACCTCAACCAAGGTTATCGATGACGCATTGAATGAAAAGATTGCAGAAATTAATAATGCTAATAATCTTTCAACGGCAGAAAAAGATGCGTTAATCAAGGAAGCTACAAGTATTGCTAATACCGCTAAGGATAATATTGCGAAGGCAACAACTAATGACGCGGTTAAGGACGCTGAGACTGCCGGCGTAAAGGCAATTCTTAACGTCAAGGTTCCAGGTCGTGAAGATGAACAGCAGGATGCAATTACTGCGCTTGACCAGGCTTTAGCTAATAAAGTTAATGAGATTAATAATGCTAATAATCTTTCTGCTGATGCTAAGCAAGCACTCAAGCAACAGGCACAGGCAGCATACACGACTGCCGTTGACAACGTAAAGCGCGCTCAAACTAATGCGGAAATCAATACGGCACGGGATAACGGTGTACAAGCAATTCTTGATGTATTGGTACCAACATTATCTGATGCCAAGAGTACTTCAATTGTTGCAGTTGAACAGGTTCGTGATGCTAAGAATACTCAGATTGACGCTGCTAAGAACTTAACAGCTGCCCAAAAGACAGAATTGAAACACCAAGTTGATAGCATTGCGAAGAAAGCTATTGCTAATATCAACAGCGCAACAACTGATGAGGCGGTTAAGGCTGCTGAAACAGCAGGGGTTAACGAAATCCTAAATCTTAATATTCCAAGTCTTGACGCGGCCAAGAGCGATGCTAAGCAAGCAATTGCAGATGCGTTGACAGCTAAGACTGCGGAAATTAACGCTGCCCAAAACCTAAATACTACTGAAAAGCAGGCCTTAATTGATCAAGCTCAATCAGAAGCTGCTACAGCCAATCAGAATATCGATGCAGCATTAACCAATGCTGCTGCTACCCAAGCTGCTAAGAATGGTGTGCAAGCTATTTTGGGTATTCAAGTACCAACAGTTGATGAAACTCGCAACCAAGCTGATCAAAATATTGATAAGGCTTTAAAGGCTAAGAAGGATGAGATTAACAAGTCTGACCTTAGTTCTGCTGATAAGGCGGCCTTAATCAATGAAGCTGACCAAGCTGCTGATAATGCGCGTGCTGTTATTAGTAAGGCAACGACAGCTGCGGAAATTAGTAACGCAGAGGCTGCGGGAATTGCTGCAATTGAGAATATTAAAGTATCAAGTTCTGCTACAGAAGATAACAGCAAGTCGAGTCAACAACCTGTTACTGAAACGCCAACAGGTGATAACAAGACTAAACAAGATGACAGCACTTTACGCCAACCTGCTACCCAAGAAAGTAACCGTCGTGGTGTAAAGGGTGGCTTAACAGCACCGGCTAGTCAAACAAATGAACATGCTACTGATAACAATGCAACTGGTCAGGATAAACTACCACAAACTGGTAATGAAACTAACCGTGACTTAAGCGTTGCTGGATTAGCAGTTGCAAGTCTATTAGGATTATTTGGACTTTCAGGTCTTAGCAAGAAACGTGATTAATTGCTAGCTAGGTATTAAGTTCAATAATCTGTCAATAAGAATTAATATCCTTCTTTTGTCCGATAAATGTAAGCGGACGAAAGAAGGATATTTTTGTTTTATTTATATAAAAATATTTATGCTTTTTATTTGATTTAGTAATAAAATATCTGGTACGATTACCATGATGATTAATATCTGAGAAGATGAGCTCATACAAGGAACAGCTATTAAATTCATCAGCTAATTAAAGAAAAGGAGATGTGAGGCTTACTGAATTTTATTCCTAAATTTTATAAGTTAGGAAACGTAAATAGGCCCCTAAACTGAAAAAGAGGTTTTTCCAATGCAGAAATTAGAGCAATTAATAGACAAGAACTTTGTTGAAACTACTCGTGGGAAAGTGGCAAACTATATCCCAGCATTGGCAGTTGTCGATCCACAGCAGTTGGGAATAACTGTTTACGATACAGAAGAAGATCAGATTGGGACTGCTGGAATGGCTGGGACGCGGTTTGCGATTGAAAGTATTGCAAAAGTGGTTGCGTTAATTCTAGCTATTAAAAGATTGGGACGAGATAAGGTTCTTGCGGAATTAGACGACGGATCAGCAAATTTTAGTTTGAGTTCAGCCTTGCTAGATAGTCAATTAAATGTACAAGAACAGGTTAACTATCTTAATAATTCTTCTGCCTTATTAACGACAGCGATGATTGACCGGTTAATGGGGCAAAATAGTTTTAACGCCTTATTAGGTTTTTGTCGGGAGATTTGTAATGATCCTTGTATCAGCTTAAATGAGCGTCTTTTTAGGTCAGCGATTATGAATGATAAAGATATTCATTCTTTAGCGTATTATCTAAAAGATAAGGGCGTTCTACAGACAGTTGATCAGACTTTAGTAACTTACTTTATGCAAAGCTCGTTGATGGTGACGACACAAAGCTTAGCTAATTTAGGAGCAGTTCTTGCAAATGACGGAATTAAGCCGTGGGATAATGTTCGGCTTATCAGTCATGAAGATAATGAACTAGTGAAGACCTTGATGACGACCGTTGGCTCATTTGAAGAGTCAAAGGAATACACAATTAAAATTGGACTACCAATAAAAAGTGGAACTGGCGGTGGCTTATTGGCTTGTGCCCCGCATAAATGTGGAATTGGTGTCTTCAGTCCGGCATTAGACCAGCATGGTAATAGCATTGCTGGAATGAGCTTATTAAGTGATGTTGTAAATCAATTAGACTTAGCAATTTTATAAATAGATGTTAATTAACTAAAACTTCCATGAATATAAAAAATATGGATCAATGTGTTATATCACACTGATCCATATTTTTTTAATGAAGTTGATTTTCAAATTTGTGTAAATTAGTTGTCGTTGGGTTTAAGTTTGCCCATTCCGGTGACAAGAACTTACTATTGATTTGGTAATGTGGTTGTGGTTGTTTATTAGCGATAAAATCATTTGCTGCTTTATCAACTTTAACCCAACCAGCCCAACCGATGTGGATAGTATCTTCCATAAAGCCAGGCTTATTACCGTCATGGGAAAGATCAAGGATATGATTAAAACCTTGTTGTCGTAGCTGAAATTTGATTTTTTCAACAGAACGGTAGTACATATCCATATCCATTCCAGTATATGCTTCCCATTTAGCATTAACTGGCGGAATGATAAAGAGAACATTGGAATTAGTATTCTTAAATTGGTTAAGAACTACTTCTAAGTCACCATATTCAGGTGATTTAGTATAATCAAAGTTTCTTTGTGAGCCCTTAGTTTTAGCTAAATTATGTTTAACCCGCTTTGTGTAAAAGTTGTTTTGAATGCCAAAACGGTTATTATCAGTTTCACGTGCCGCTTCGCTCATCGCATCATCATATAAGCGATCATAGTTATAATGCTTTGGCAGCTTCTTTACGTTTGGCAGAATGTGCTTCCCATAATTATTGTTTAGTTGGAAGCCAGAGAAGATGATATCTTCATGAACAAGCAGGTTTAAGCGGAAATGGATGATGCCCATATCCAAACTGCTCAATGACTTGCCTTCAGCAATTTTGCGCGCATATGATGATACAGTTCCATCATTACCAAGCATCGTTACTAATCTTTTTGCTACATAACGATCATATGGTGAATGCGGATCAGCATTTTTTAGCCAATTAAGGTTTGCGAGTTCACCATTATAGTATTTAAAAGCAGGAGGTTGGACACCCTGCTTGGTAAACCACTGTGGTGAAATGATATAGACTGCCTTATTATTGGTCATCTGTGTTTCCATTGAGTTGATATTAAAGAACTGTGGAAGAGATTGTGTTCCCCGTGAACCGAAGAGGAATGGGGTGTAGTTATGATAACGGGCAGCCATTACCGAAGGATGGAAACGATCCATCCGCCGTAATTCACTAGAACCGAAAAAGGGAACGTAGTGAGTATGCTTATCACTAAGTGCCTGTTGTTTAATCGATTGGTTCTTAAAAACAACCGGACTTAGCGATACTGCAGCTTTATGTTCAATCGCCGCTGAGTGCTTTTTACTAATCGGCAGTGAAAACAAAAGAACTACTAATAGACAAGCGACAATCAGCGGGCCGAAGATTGACCACAGCTTTTTGCCATTATGCATTTTGGAGCTCCTTTACCCGTTCTTCAATTTTTTCGATAGTGTCCCATTGGCTACGGTCAAATTCTGAAACCGGTACTTGAACATCAAAGGCGTCCTGTAAGCCTAGCAGAAGGCTAACAGTTGCCATTGAATCTAGAAGACCACTCTCAAAAAGGTTTTGACTTGGGTCATTGAAATCCGCAGTGTCGCGACCAGTTGCATCAGCTAAAATATTGATAATTTGTTCTTGCATAATTAGAATCCTCCTAAAATTTATTTAAACAAGTAAGTATCTAAGAAACCACTAAAGATTAAGAATGTAAACATTACAAAGTTAAAGGTAACAAAGATTGCAACTCCAGTGGTGAATTTATTATGTGGTAACTGCTTAAGTTTCTTACGTTTGAAGCGAAGCCACCAATCATTAACAACAAGGGCAAGGCCATGTAAGAAACCGTACAAGATATAGTACCAAGTAATTCCATGCCAAAAACCCATTAATAACATATTAAGCATATATGCTGTTGATGACAAGGCATTACGATTTTTGAACCAGCGCTTCTTTGTTGCTAAGAAGACAAAGCGCATGAAAATGTAATCACGGAACCAGAATGAAAGGCTAATGTGCCAACGGTTCCAGAACTCTTTAATATTCTTGGATTTGAATGGCTGCTTAAAGTTCATCGGGGTCCGAACACCCATGAAGTAACTAATTGCTACTGCAAATAGTGAGTAACCAGCAAAATCAAAGAATAAGTAGAAACCATACGTATACATTACACCAATCAGGTTCCATGAAGGAAATGAAGGATCGGTTAATGCAGCGCGTTCAAAGAATGGATAAAAGCGTTGTCCAAAGAAGTAACCAATGACGAATTTATACAAGAAACCAAGGAAAAGATAGAAAATACCAGTATTAACAAGATTAAGATATTCTTCTCTTGTTGGTACTTTTTTATAATCTTTTTCAAAGCGTCGGTAACGGTCAATTGGTCCAGAAGTGATGGTTGGCATGAAGAGAATAAAACGGATAAATTTCCATGGCGAAATCTCCTTAATCATCCCATCACGTGTTTCGATTACGGTTCCGACTGCCCGGAAGGTTAAGTAACTTATACCGAGAAAACCTAGTAATGAGTTATGACCAACCATTGCAGGTGATAATTTTACAATAACGATCGGTAGGATTGAGAGGGCAGCGGTAAGGTAAAACACGCCGCTTGAATTTTTCTTTTGGCGGTAGTGGTGATATGCCATCACTAAAATTGTTTGGTAAATAACATACCCGATCAATGAAATACCTTGTTGCCAGCTTGATCCATCGAACATTAAAAAGATAAAAATGAAACTAATTAATGCCTCATACCAGCTAAATCTCTTCCCAAAGTAAAGGCCAATTCCCAACGGTAAAATAGCAAGAAGTAAATAGAAAAAGTATACCGGGGTACCATAAGCACTATAATTTGGAAGATTTGAAATCCAATCAATCATTTACTTATTAGCCTCAGCAATCATTTGCTTAACTGCAATCTTGCCATTTGCAGACATTGGGAATGAATCGCGGTAAATAAATTGAGTCGGCATCATGTAAGGCATAATTAATCCATTTAAGCTTTCACGGATTCGTTTGGTTAAGTTTGCGTCATCATCACTTGCTTCTTGTGGAATAACATAAGCGATTAGGTGGGTAACTTTACCATCCTTGTTATATTTAGGAACTGCTACGGCTTGCTTAATAAGAGGACTCTTTTCTAAGCTTGCCCGAACTTCATCTAATTCAACACGGAAACCGTGAATCTTAATTTGAAAGTCCATCCGCCCTTTGTGGTGGAGAAGACCATCACTATCAAGCACGCCGGCATCCCCAGTCCGATAAGCTGGGGTACCGTTAATCTTAAAGAATGATTTGGCTGTCTTTTCAGGGTTGTTCATGTAACCACGAGCAACGCTGTTACCACTAATGATGATCTCCCCTTGTTGACCAGGGGTAGTAATTTCATGATCCCCATCCCAGATCGATAATTTAACGCCTGGTTTTGCGTAGCCGACTGGTAACCGGTCATTATTTTCTATGGCCTCGGGAGTGATTTCGACTCCAGAAACGGCAACCGTTGCTTCTGTTGGACCGTAAGTATTAAAGATTTTGGCATCGGGGAATCGTTGGTGAAGCGCCTTAGCTGTTTTGACTGTTAATTCTTCCCCACAGAACAAGAATGTCTTTAGGTTAGCCATTTTTTGCTGGTTAAATGCAGGACTAAGCATTAGCATGTCAGCAAAAGATGGGGTGCCGACAAACACTTCGAGGTCTAAACTAGGAAGTGCGGTAAACATCTGTCCAAAGTTCTCGACAACTTCGTGAGGGAGAGCTTTGATTGTCCCGCCGCTAAGAAGGGCTGGTAGCCAGTACATATTTGATAGGTCGAATGAATATGGTGGTTGACCTAAGAAATTTGCATGACGTTTAAGCGCGAATTGGTCGCTAAGCATCCAATCAACAAAAGTCATAAAATTGTCATGACTAACTTCGACCCCTTTTGGTGACCCAGTGGTACCGGAAGTAAAAAGAACGTAAGCTAATTCATCACCATCAATCATTGAAGTAGTAGTAAATGATCGTGGAGCTGCTAGAATACTTGCGAGTTTTTGGTTATCGACGATTGGGGCGTCGAAGTGCAATTCATCAGCCGGAAAATCATTAACTGCAATAATCATTGCGGGTTCAGCAGTATCCAAAATTGATTGCATTCGTGGGATAGCAGAATCATTTGAAACCGGAATATAAGTGTGACCTGATTTTAATGCAGCTAAGAAACTAACAATCATCTCAACTTGGTGGTCACCATATACTAGAATGGGACTACGATCAGGAAGAGATTGATCATTAAGCCACGCTGCTAGTGTATCAACTGCCGAATGCAAATCTGCATAACTAGTGGTTTTACCCATTTCGTCATATGCGATCCGTGTTGAGTTGTCCTTGGCGACTTGGTCAAAGACAGTAATAATATTTTTACTCATATATTATCTATTTCCTCCGCATTAGAATTCGTTGTAGATAAATGGCTCTTGGCCTGCTCCATAATAACCATAAAGGTATATTAATAATAAGAGCACTACAAAGTAAAATAATGTTTTTAAGATGAATCGTAATGCAGGATGGCGTTGAATAATCTGAGCCATATTTCTCCTTCTCTCATCTTTATAAATTTATAATTGGCATACATATCAAGAATACCATTAATCGTGTATCTCGGCCAATAGTGTGAGCCACTTTCAGCTTACTGTAAAAAACTTAAGAAAAAATTAATGAGGTGTTCTAAAATAAGAATGCTGTTGCCTTAAAAATTATAACTTTTTCTTTGCTAAATGTAACTAGAAAAATATAAAGTTTATTTATAAAATTTCATTATTTACCTGTGAATAAACTTATATAACAATAATTGCAAGAATAAGCGAGATTAGATAAGATTAAGCGGTAGGCAGCAGTTGCAAAGGAGACGAAAGATAATGATAAAAGGAATTGGTATTGATATTACAGAGATAGCGCGGGTAAAAAAAGCCGCTGCTGCTCACGCCCAATTTATTCAACATGTCTTAACCCCGGCCGAGCAAGAACAGTATAGTGAACTTAGTAATCAGCGTGCTGCTGAATATTTAGCAGGCCGGTGGTCATTAAAGGAATCTTTTGCAAAAGCATACGGAACAGGGATCGGGTCTAAGCTTGGTTTTCAAGATGTTGAGATTGTCGATAATCAATATGGTGCCCCGATTATTACTAAGTCGCCGTATAATGGTAGTGCTCATGCATCGGTGAGCCATACTGCATCCCTAGTAATGACTGAAGTAATTTTAGAAAGCGAGAATGAAAAATGATTAATGGTCGTTTGCGTGATACATCATTAATAGTTAACTTAGATGCCTTACGTCATAATATTCAAGAACAAAAAAAGGCGTTGCCGGAAAATAGTCGGATCCTAGCGGTCGTCAAGGCAAATGCCTATGGAAATGGTTTAATCCCTGTTGCTAATGCAGCCTTAAATGGCGGGGCCAATGGATTATGCGTAGCAATTCTAGATGAGGCCCTTGAATTGCGTGATAATGGGATCGAAGCGTTGACTCTTGTTTTGGGCATTACCCCAGTAGAATATGCGGTTATTGCTGCAGAAGCAGGAGTTTCGCTAACTGTCGGTTCATTAGATTGGTTGGAACAATACCATCAATTAGCACAGGTAGTTAAGCCCCAGAAGCCATTAAAGGTTCACCTTGGCATTGATTCTGGAATGGGGCGGATCGGCTTTACGGATATTTCAACGTTTAAACAAGCAGTTGCTCTTCTTAATAATCCAGAATTTGAATTTGAAGGGATGTTTACCCATTTTGCAACGGCAGATAGTCCTGACGCGACTTACTTTGACCACCAGGTTCAGTGCTGGCAAAAATTTGTGGCAAGTATTGATCACCTTCCGCCATATGTCCACATGGCTAACTCTGCAACTGGCTTATGGCATCAAGAGACCATTACAGCTAACACGATTAGAATGGGAATCTCAATGTATGGGCAGAATCCATCGGGACATGATTTAAAATTAACATTGGACCTACAACCAGTAAGTTCATTGGTATCTTCAATTGCATTTGTTAAAAAGCTAAAAGCCGGTCGTTCAGTCAGCTATGGGGCAACCTACACGGCAGCTAAGGATGAATGGCTGGCAACGCTGCCGATCGGTTATGCCGATGGCTATCCGCGTTGTATGACCGGATATAAAGTATTAGTTGATGGTCAATTTTGTGAGATTGCTGGTCGAGTATGTATGGATCAAATGATGATTAGACTGCCAAAATACTATCCAGTTGGCACGCCCGTTGTGTTGATGGGAAAGTCTGGGGAAAAAGAAATCACAGCGAATGATTTGGCAGAACAGGCCGGAACAATTAATTACGAAATTTTGACTAACATTAGCAATCGCGTACACCGCGTATATCAACAAAGTAACGATTAAGGAAGCGAAGGTAATGACAAAGCGAAAAGTAAAACGGGGCGACATATATTATGCTGATTTATCCCCGGTAGTTGGTTCGGAACAAGGGGGCGTCCGACCGGTATTAATCCTTCAAAACGATGTTGGCAATCACTATAGTCCAACCGTAATCATCGCGGCAATTACGGCGCAAATGCAAAAGAAAAAGATGCCAACCCATGTTCAACTCAAGGGTAAGTCATTACCATTAACGCATGATTCAGTTATCTTATTAGAACAACTTCGCACGATCGACAAACAACGGTTAAAAGATCGGATTGCTCACTTATCACCAGCAACGATGGAAAAAGTAGACCGCGCATTGACGATTAGTGTGGGGCTAAACGCGGCCTACGATGAAAATAAGTGATTGACAAGGGATAAGAAAACACGTATACTCACTGTTAAATTAACAACGGTTCTTTTAATGTAGCCCAGAGAGACTACAAAAGACGAAATAATAGCATGGATAGTGACCACAATCAATCCATGCGCCTTTTGTAAAGCTCTAGGACCAATTAAAGGGACTAGGGCTTTTTTTATGGTTAAGGAGGATCTTCTCGTGAAGGAGCAAAAGAATACAACAATTTTTAGTATCCCGATGAATAGTAGAAAGACCAATACTTGGGATATGTTCGCTACTTGGGTAGGCGCAAACGCAAATAACGGAACGTGGTTTGTTGGCGGGGTGTTAGCAGCTTGTGGATTTGCGGTAGCAATGAAAGTACTGGTGCTATCCTCTGCTTTATCTTATGTATTCTTAAGTCTAGTCGGATACATCGGTTACAAAACCGGAGTATCGACAATGAGCCTTAGCCGGGCATCTTTTGGGGAACGTGGAAGTTATTTGCCATCACTAGTTAATATTACCCAATTTATTGGTTGGACAGCTGTGAATACATTTATCGCCGCGCAGTCGGTCAGTCTCTTATTTCATGACTTGCTGGGGTGGCCGGTTTGGGGACAACATGGCGGTTATCTTGGCTTGGTAGTGGGAATCATTATTATGAGTATTCTTCATATTATCAGTGTGTCAAGCGGTTCACGCTCGGTGCAAATGATTGAACGACTGGGAATTATTCTGGTGCTGGTGTTTGTTATTTGGGAATCAATCGCGGTGTTTAAGACCGTATCCTTTAGTCAAATTGTCAACTGGCATGTGCCGGCTCGTTCTAGGATGGCAGTTGGGGCTGCAATTGATTACGTAGCTGCCTTTAACCTAGCATGGGTAACGGCGGGGGCTGATTTTACTCGCTTTACTGCTAAGGAAAGGAATGCAACGTTAACCCCATTTTGTGGTGCCTTGCTTGGTGTCATCTGGTTTGCCTTTATTGGACTGATATCAACGATTAGTATTGCTATTTCAAGCGGTGTATATAACGCTAATAACTCTGATCCATCGACGATTGCTAGCAAATTGGGCTTGGGAGTGGTAGCACTATTGGTTATTATTTTGACCTCAATGACAGCCAACGCGGTTAATCTTCTTGCTGCCGGCTCTGCGTTGTCAAATATTTTCACTAAGCTTAAGCTCAAATACTCCTTGTGGATTGTCGTTTTACTTGCCACGATTGTTACTTTTATCCCAATGTTTGTCGGAAGCTTTTTAAGTGCGTTTGAATCTTTTCTTGATTATGTTGGGATGGTGTTGGGACCAACCATCGCGATTATTTGTACAGATTTCTACTTCCGTGCTCATCGGCACTACGACATTGATGAGCTGGGGAAAGTTGGCGGCAAGTATTGGTATCGTGGTGGTGTAAACTGGGTAGCTATTGCGGTCTTTGCCGCTGGCGTGATCTTCTTCCTGTTTGTTCATCAATTGCCATTGCTTGTTAATACAATTGGTGCAACATTTATTGATATGTGTTTGAGTGGTATTCTATATTATGGAATAATGTCACTGGTTGACCGAAAGGAAGAGCAATTATGTTATTAAAAAATGTGCATGTAGATAATCATAAAGAATTAGTTGATGTGCGAATTACGGATGAAAAATTCAGCGAAATCGGTGCGGGGTTAGCTCCTAAGAACGGTGAAAAGGTGATTGATGGTCAGGAGAACCTTCTTTTACCACCGTTTGTTGACTCACATGTCCACTTAGATGCTACATTGACGGCTGGTCAGCCAGAATGGAACGAATCTGGAACACTATTTGATGGAATTCGGATTTGGAGTGAACGTAAACAAGATTTAACTAAAGAAGATGTCAAAAAACGCGCAAAAAAGACGCTCTTAAATATGGTAGGTCATGGCCTCCAGCACGTTCGGAGTCACGTTGACGTTACTGACCCTCATTTAATTGCGGCGCGGGCGTTATTGGAATTACGAGAAGAGTTAAAGGACCAAATTGACCTCCAATTAGTTGCTTTCCCACAAGAAGGTATTCTTAGCTATCCTCATGGCCGTGAATTAATGGAACAGGCAGTTAAAGAAGGATTAGATGTTGTTGGGGGGATTCCTCATTTTGAATTTACGACCGAATACGGCTGGCAATCAGTTCACTTTTTAATGGCACTAGCTGACAAGTACGACCGTTTAGTTGATGTACATTGTGATGAAATTGATGATCCGGCTTCACGCAACCTTGAAGTATTAGCTACTGAAGCATATGAAAGAGGGATGAAAGACCGGGTCACTGCTAGTCACACGACTGCGATGGGTTCATATAATGATGCCTATACTTATAAACTTTTCCGCCTATTAAAGATGAGTGATATTAACTTTGTCTCTAACCCGTTAGTTAATGTTCACCTTGGTGGCCGTTTCGATACTTATCCAAAGCGTCGGGGCGTAACGCGCATTAAGGAGTTGACGGAAGCCGGAATTAACGTTTCCTTTGGTGAAGATGATATTCAAGATCCATGGAACCCACTGGGTAATGGTAATATGCTTGATGCCGTTACCATGGGGGTCTACATTGCTCATTTAATGGGCTACCATCAATTACAAGATGCCTTTAATTATGTTACTTACAATGGTGCCAAGACGCTTCACATTAGTGATAAGTATGGGATTGAAGTTGGCAAACCAGCTAACTGTATCATCTTAAATGCGGCGGACTTCTATAATGCGCTTAATAAACATGTCGAAGTACTTTATAATATTCGTCATGGTAAAGTATTAGCAGAGACGAAGCCAGCAGAAACTAAGATTAACATCAAATGAAATTAAAAAAATCTCATAAAAGTTATTGACAAGCTTAACGTTAGTCTGTATATTATACTCAACAATTAAATTTAGATGAGAAAAACATTGAAGGAAATAATGATTAAGTATTAGCCTCAGAGAGCTAGCGGGTGGTGTAAGCTAGCCAAGATATTTAAGAATTAATCGTTCCCGAGTTACCGGCTGAATTTAAGTAGGCTTAGGTTGGCTGCCATCCATTATCTTGGCCACAAATGATAGTTTGTGAATGAGATAGTTGATCAGAATAGATCAATTAAAGTAGGATGGTACCGTGCGGAAGCGCTCTTACAATTGCAGGATTGCAATGTAGGAGTGCTTTTTTCTTTCTAAATTGTGAATTATAAATTATTGGAGGTAATTATTATGACTGAATTAAACGCAAAACAAGAGGAATTCGCTAAGGCACTTTTTAAGGCTTATGATACTAATACACCGTTAGAAGAAAGTGATTGGAAAGAAGTTGTGACAGACGATGATACAGCATATGCGGTTCAAGATGAAGTGGTTAAGTTAAAGGGGAAGCCAACTGCTGGTTATAAAGTGTCGCTTACAAGTAAAGAAACGCAAGATATGTTTGACGCTGATTCACCATTGTATGGTCAACAAGTTGAAGAATGTTTCCTCAAGTCGCCAGCAGATGTAGATTTAGAAAAACTAAATGAACCATTGCTAGAAGTTGAATTGGCATTCCGTGCTAAAGAAGATTTAAAGCCGACTGATTCGTTAGAAGATTTGTTCCATAAGGTAACTGTTGCTGGAGACTTGGAATTACCAGATGCTCGTTTTGCTAACTGGTTCCCAGAATTAGGCAAGTATAATGTGATGTCCGACTGTGCTGTTGGTGGTCTTGTCGTATATGGAGAAGAACGAGATGCTGATAAGGCATTTGAAAGCGTTGATGATGCTGCTAATGTCCATGCTGTATTGTACAAAGATGGTGAAAAGCTAAAAGAAGGCGTATCATCAGAAGTTTTAGGGAACCCATTTAAGTCTCTACAATGGTTGGTCCAAAAGTTAGCTGATCAAGGAAAGACATTTACTAAGGGACAAATGGTATCATCTGGAACATTTGTATTACCACCAAAGCTCACCGCCGGCAAATGGGAAGTGAAGTTTGATAAAGGTTTTGGTAACGTAGTAGTTAATGCTAAGTAGTTTATTGCTTGCATTGAAAGGGGGGATGGCATGATGAATGAATCAGGTGAGCAATCACCAAGTGAAATTAATATTTTGAGGACTCAAAAAAGCGGCCTGTGGTTATAGTAATCACAGGTCGCTTTAGTAATGTTAGTAGCTTTGATGAAGATCTTCAATTTCCGGGACCTCAAAGCCCTTTTTTTGAAGGCGTTTAACGATTCGTTCCATTGTTTTTTGGGTAATGTTAGCGGGGAGAGTGTAGAGGACTCGTTTCATCGTTTCATCTTTGGGGTCCAGCGAGATAACGTTGACAATTTGGCAAAAGCGGGTGATTTCTTTTGCCGCGGTTACTAAGGCACCGCGTTCATCTGGTGTAATAACCGTTAATACATAACTACCATTATTGACGTTCCAACCGGCAGCTAGCATCCTCAAAAGACTATTGTGCGTTAAAATTCCGTAAAATTGATTATCATTGTCTAAGACTGCAATATATGGTAAATCACGGATTGCAAAGAAGATGGAGAAAAATGCAGCATTGATTGATATAAATTTTGTTGCGTTTTTCAGGAGAGCGGTTACTGGCAGGTTCATATCACCATTACGGGACTTGTGCCGGTAAAGGTGCATCTTATAAATATTTCCTCGAAAAATTTTGCCAGACTTATCTAACACGGGGACACAACGATAACCAGTATCTTCCAAGACAGTAAGTGCCTCGTCAAGGGTAGCTGTTTCTGGAAGTGTAGTTAAAGTTGATTTTGGTTTAATTAATGAATTGAAAATCATATTTAACATCCTTTTTATCGATTAAATGCACTCACTATAATAACACATTTTTATTAAAATATTAGAAAAAGATTAGAGAAAATAAAGATGCCCTTTGCGACAAGAAAATTGACTAAGTTGGACAGAAAAGTTAACAGGCTAGCCTGATCATCGTTTATCCTTAGTCTTTGTAATACTCGAAAGAAAAAGGCTGATAAGAAATTTAGTTTTTTTGCAGTCTCAAATAGCGTGTAGAAAAAAGTAACATAAGGTATAATACTACTAACTTAAAAGATATGCTGGACGGAAAGAAAGTTACCGTGCGGCTTTTTTGCGTGAAAGGATGAAATAACATGAAAATGATTGTTGGCCTAGGAAATATCGGGACACGCTATGATGAAACCCGCCATAATACTGGCTTTATGGTGGTTGACCAGTTAGCCCGCGACTACCATTTAGGAGCGTTTACCCACCTCAAGCAGGAAGCGGTAGCAGTTAGCGGGGTGATTAATGGTGAAAAGGTAATGTTAGTCAAACCAACAACTTTTATGAATGATTCAGGGCGGGCAGTTGGTCCATTAGTTGATTATTATGATGTTGACCTTGATGACCTTGTGATTGTTAATGATGATTTAGATATGCCAGTGGGTAAAGTACGCTTAAAGACTCATGGAGCGTCTGGTGGTCATAATGGCTTAAAAAGCATTATTAATGTACTAGGAACTAAAAATTTTAACCGGGTAAAGGTGGGAATTGACCATCCGCAACATGGAACGGTTGTTAGTCATGTCCTCGGAAAATTTTCTAAGGACGAACGCCCAGCATTTGATCAGGCGGTGCTGCAAGCAGAACACGCACTAGAAGACTGGATTAACGGAGAAGATTTTGCCAAGTTAATGAACGAATATAACTAGTTAAAGAAAGGTGGCGTTTGTGGTGCAGCTAGAAAATTTAATTGAGAAGACGCCATCATTTAAGCAAATCGTGGCGGAACTTCAACCAGCTACGCATCAATTAATAACGGGGATTTCAGGATCAGTTCGTACGGTCTTGCTTAGTGCTATTGCCAATCAGACTAATCAGCCAATATTAGTTGTGACTGATACGATTTCACATATGCAGGAATTGGCGAGCGACCTTGACAATCTTATGCCAGATAATAAAGTTTACCAATTTCCCGTCGAAGAAGTATTAGCGGCAGAAGTTGCTACTAGTTCACCTAATTATCGATTACAACGGGTTTTAGCGTTAAATGCCCTTGTTAATCATGAACAGGCGGTTATTGTCGCTTCAACAGCAGGGTTGCGTCGTAATGTAATCTCCCCAGAATATTTTGCGCAGGCGACATTAAATATTAAAACTGGTGGCGAGGTTGATCAAGAAAAAATTCGTCACCAGTTGAGTGCAATGGGCTACCAGCTTCAAAAAATGGTATTGCGACCAGGAGATTTTGCAATTCGGGGCTCAATTATTGATATTTATGCCCTTAATACTGATAATCCGGTAAGAATTGACTTATTTGATACCGAGGTTGATTCGCTCCGCTATTTTGATGCCAGTACGCAACGAAGTATTGATAACATTGAAGCGGTTAAAATCTTGCCAGCCACTGATTTTATTTTACCAGCGGCAGAATTTCCCCGTGTCCAGCAAGCGCTTAGTGATGAATATGAACAGCTAATCGGGACGTTAGCTGGCGAAGATGCTGACATAAAGCAACAATTAGCTAATCGCTTTGAGCCCTTACTAAATGCCCTTAAAAGCCACCGCTTAACTAATGAGTTATTGGAATTTAGTAATCTTATTTACCCGACTAAACATTCGCTGTTCGATTACTTACCACATAACGGAATAATTTACTTTGATGATCTTACACGCGTTAAGCAGACGGCAAAAAAGATGGTTCAAGAAGATGGTGGCTGGTTTAAAGACAAAGTTGCCCACCATCAAATGACGACTGTTCCTGATCTCGGTAATGATGTTGCAGCGATGATAAAAACAGATAAGCATGCGCAAATTTACGGGGCCTTATTTAAAAAAGGACTGGGAAATATTAAGCTGTCGCAAATTACGGACCTAGGAAGCCGAACGATGCAACGCTTCTTTGGGCAAATGCCACTTCTTAAAGCTGAATTACAGCGATGGATAGAGCAGGGGCAAACAGTAATTTTAATGGCTAATAGTCCTGAACGGCGAAAGCAAATTGCAAGAACATTGGACGACTTTGGGATTACGGCAACCGAAACAGAACTAACAAATATCAAACCCAATATCGTTCAAATTGTTGCTGCTAATTTAAATAATGGGTTTGAAATGCCAATCGCTGGTCTGGTAGTTATTACTGAAGGCGAGATGTTTAAACAAGTAAAAAAGACTCGTCATCGACCGCAGAAGTTAGCGAATGCAGAACGGCTAAAGAGTTATACTGATTTGAAGCCTGGAGATTATGTGGTTCATGTTAATCATGGGATTGGAATTTTTAGCGGCATTAAGACGATGGAAGTTGATGGCGTGCACCAAGATTACATGGTTATCAATTATCGGAATAACGCCCAGATCTATGTTCCGGTTACACAATTAAACCTTGTGCAAAAGTATGTTTCATCCGAGTCTAAAACGCCCCGGATAAATAAGCTGGGGGGAAATGAATGGGCAAAGACGAAGCGACGGGTGTCGTCTAAAATTGAAGATATTGCTGATGAGTTAGTGGATCTTTATGCTAAACGGGAAGCGGAAAAAGGTTATGCCTTTCCTAAAGATGACTATCTTCAAAAGCAGTTTGACGCGAACTTTCCATACAATGAAACACGCGATCAATTGCGTAGTATTACGGAAATTAAGGCGGATATGGAAAAGCCGAAACCAATGGACCGTTTGTTAGTGGGGGATGTTGGTTACGGGAAAACTGAAGTGGCAATGCGGGCAATTTTTAAGGCGGTTACTGGTGGTAAGCAGGTTGCCTTTTTAGTCCCAACTACTGTCCTTGCACAACAACATTTTGATACGCTTCAACGGCGCTTTGAAGGATTCCCTATTAATATTGCATTGATGTCCCGCTTTAAGACCCCTAAGGAATTGCGAGAAACAGAGGCGGGGCTAAAGGATGGAAGTGTCGATGTAGTCGTTGGGACGCATCGTATTTTGTCAAAGGATGTTGAATTTAAGGATTTAGGCTTATTGATTGTTGATGAAGAGCAACGGTTTGGGGTTAAACATAAGGAAAAGCTAAAACAACTTAAGAATAATGTTGATGTGCTAACACTCACTGCTACCCCCATTCCGCGGACACTTCATATGTCGATGCTCGGAGTGCGGGATTTATCAGTACTCGAAACGCCGCCTGCTGGTCGTTACCCAATCCAAACCTATGTAATGGAACAAAATAGTGGGGCGATTCGTGATGGGATTATGCGTGAAATGCAAAGAGGCGGGCAGGTCTATTACTTACACAATCGGGTGCATGATATTGAAGAAACAGTTGCTCATTTGCAAGAGCTGGTTCCTGAAGCACGAATAGGATACATTAATGGGCAAATGAGTGAAAATGAACTTGAAACAGTTCTATATGAATTTATTCAAGGTAATTATGATGTATTAGTAACCACGTCAATTATTGAAACTGGGGTTGATATTCCTAACGCCAATACGCTTTTTGTTGAAAATGCTGATCGCATGGGCTTGGCACAGTTATACCAGATTCGGGGGCGCATTGGGCGGAGCAACCGGGTAGCCTATGCTTATTTCATGTATCAGCCTAATAAAGTTCTGACTGAGTTAGGTGAAAAACGGTTAGCGGCAATCCGGGATTTTACCGAATTAGGATCGGGCTTTAAGATTGCAATGCGGGACCTGGCAATTCGCGGGGCCGGTAATTTATTAGGAAAACAGCAACATGGTTTTATCGATTCGGTGGGATATGATTTATATTCTGCAATGCTAAGTGATGCAGTTGCAAAAAAGCAAGGGAAGAAACAAACTATTCATTCTGATGCAGAAGTTGAACTGGGTGTTGAAGCATACCTTCCTAGTGATTATGTAAGTGATCAGCGCCAAAAAATTGAACTGTATAAGACAATCCGGCAAGCAAAAACTGATGATGAGATTATTGATATTCAGGGAGATTTGATTGACCGCTTTGGCGATTATCCAGCAGCAGTCGGGACCCTTTTACTGGTTAGTCAATTAAAGAACCATGCCGATTTGGCGATGATTGAAGAGATAAAACGACAGCGAGATAATATCAATATTACATTTACAGAACGGGCAAGCCGCTTAATTAAAGCGCCAGCAATTATTAAAGAACTTGCCCAGACGAGGTTTAAAGCAACAATTGGTGAGGATAGCAATAAAGTAACGATTAGACTGGTGATCCAGCCAAAGATGACCACAGATGACTGGCTTCACCAGTTGCTTCAGTTTATCACGGCATTAGGTGAAGTTATTCAAAACGATGAACAAGGAGAAACAAAATGAGATTAGATAAATTTTTAAAAGTTTCACGAATTATTAAACGGCGATCAATTGCTAAGGAGATCGCTGATCAAGGACGGATTTTGATTAATGACCAACCGGCAAAATCGTCAAGTAGGGTAGCGGTTGGTGATGTCCTTACAATCAAATTCGGTAATAAAACAGAGACCGTTAAGATCAATCGGATTGTTGAAACCACTAAAAAAAGTGAAGCCGAGGATATGTACGAGATCTTAGATGAGACCTATGCGCAATCCTTTGACCAGTTATAATGTGTTCTAAGATATAAAAAAGTTGATATTTATATAGACATTCTCTGCGTTAACTTGCTATACTTAAAACGTGATAAGTAAAATTGGAGGGGAATGTCAGATGAAAGCACAATCTGATGGTAAAATTTCACAACTAAATACCCCATATGCCCGTCAAGTTTCTAATGAAAAGGTTAGGAACCGTCAAGTACATCAGCGACGATGTAAGCGAATCGTTGCCGTTTTCTTTGTGGTATTCCTAATTTTTGGAATTCAAATTTTTCAAAGTAAACGGACATTAGCGGATATTAATGGTAATATTCGGCAAGCACAGTCACAATTAACAAAACAAAAACAAAAAAATCAACAATTGCAACGACAAATAAAAATGTTGCATAATCCCGATTATATTCAGCAAGTTATTCGTTCAAAGTATAATTACTCTAAGAAGGGTGAAACAATTTATAACTTGAACTAATGATCATAAAATGAAATATTTAGAGTAGGGTAAAAAAGATTTAAATGTTAAAATTAAGAATATAATTAGACTGAGATGCAGTCTTGATTTTTATTGTATTTCCATGCTTGTGATTAGCAAAGTTATGGTATACTCAAATACAAAATATGAGATGGTTCGAGGAGGATCTATAGGTTTCATGGCAATTGAAGTTGGAGCAAAGGTTTCAGGTAAGGTTTCAGGAATCACTAATTTTGGTGCATTCGTTGATTTAGATGATAATCAGACAGGATTAGTACACATCAGTCAAATTTCCGATAAATACATTAAGGACGTCCATGATGTATTAGCAGTTGGGGATGAAGTTACTGCAAAAGTAACACGGATTGGTGATGATGGTAAGATTGCCCTTTCAATCAAGGCTGCTGCTCCTCATGAACATCAAGATCATCATGAAAATGACCATCATCGTGGTTTCCATCACGAGCGGAATAATAATTTTCATGGTCACCACGATAATCTCCGTGGCGGCTTTGGTGGTGGACGGCATCATAATAGCCATCACCACGAAGACTTTAACGACATGTTAGCAGGATACTTAAAAGAGAGTGAATCACGGTTATCTACCTTAAAACGACAGACTGACGGTAAGCGTGGTGGCCGTGGCGGTCGTCGGAGCTAACATGTTAGAATTACAACAAGAATTTGAGCGGCACCTGCAAAGGAGTCGCTTTTTTACTGCAAAGGATAAAGTAGTAGTAGCTGTTTCAACAGGTGTCGATTCCATGGTTCTCCTTGACTTGTTACAACATTTGCCTGCTAACTTGCGACCGCACGTTATTGTTGCGCATATGAACCATGAATTGCGGTCACAAAGCTGGGAGGAAGAAAAATTTATCCAACAGTATTGTTGCCGTCACCAATTAGATTTAGCGGTTGCGCACTGGCCTTTGCAGCAGCATCCGCCAAAGGGAATTGAAAATGCAGCTCGCCAGGCAAGGTATCAATTTTTTAAACAAACAATGAAGAAGAACGCCGCTTCTGTTTTAATAACAGCTCACCATCAAAATGACTTAGCTGAGACAATGCTAATGAAATTGGTTCGTGGGGGGCAGCTTAGGCAGCTAGTCGGGATTGAAGATCAGCGAAGTTTTGCTGATGGACTATTGGTACGGCCGTTGCTTCCTTTTAGCAAAGATACATTGCGGCAATATGCTAGTAAGCATCAATTAAAGTGGTACGAAGATAAGACAAACCATGATTTGAGCATTCAACGAAATCGTTTTCGTCATGAGATTATTCCGTTATTAGAAAAAGAAAATCCACAGTTGTTATCTCACTTAGCACATTATCATCAGCAATTATCAGCGTTAATGACCTGGCAGCAGCAAGAAAGTGCTGAGCAATTATCACAATTAACTGATAACAATGGAAACTTATTGCTCGACAAGCTATTGGCAAAACATGATGATGTTCAAATAATACTTTTACAACGATGGTTAAATGAACAACAAGTATATGATATAAAAAACAATCAGCTTGATGAGCTTTTAAAGCTAATTCAAAATCAAAACAAGCCCCAGCAAAAGGTTGAATTACCACACCATTTCCTCTTTGAAAAAAAGTATTCAATCGGTTTAATAAAAAAAGCGAAGAATCATTTTGAGAACCTACAAAAGCCCCAAGCGCATGTGATAGAATTGGAACAATGGTACCAAGTGGATAAGCAAACTACTATTGCTATTTCATTTAATCGGATGTTTTTTGGTGGTGGGACTGCAGTAATGCCAATGTGGATCTCACCAGCGCAATTTCCATTACAATTACGGAGATGGCAAAAAGAAGATAAATTACGATTAAAGGGTGGACATCATCAGCGAGTTAAGCGCATTTTAATTAATCAGAAGGTTTCGCAAGAACAACGGCAGCAACAATTAGTTCTCGTTGATGCGCATGATGATGTAATTTGGTTAGTTAACCACAAATGGAGCTGGCTGGACCGCCCTGATGATTATCAGGAAAAATGGCAATTGTGTTTTATTGGTATAAAAGATAAGGAGAAAAATAAATGAATAACGATATTGAGCGCGTTCTATATAGTGAAGAAATGCTTGGCAAACGGATGGATGAATTGGCAAAGGACTTAACAGAAGATTATAAGGATAAACGTCCAATTATTATTTCTGTCCTAAGCGGCGCCGTTTTATTTACCGTTGACATGATCGAACGACTGGATATTATGGCTCAAATAGATTTTATCGATGTTTCAAGCTATTTTGGCGGTTTGGGTTCAACAGGAAAAGTAAAACTTATTCATGACTTAAAAACAGACGTAAAAGATCGCCATGTTTTAATCATGGAAGATATTGTTGATACTGGTCATACCTTAAAATATTTAATGGACCTACTAGCTGACCGTGGTGCTAAGAGCATTAAAGTATGTTCCTTATTAAATAAGCCAGAGGGTCGCGAAGTGGATGTTGATCCAGATTACGTCGGCTTTACCGTTCCCAAAGAATTCCTTGTCGGTTATGGGTTAGATTACAAGGGCTTTTACCGTAATTTACCATATGTTGGAATTTTGAAGCCATCTGTGTACCAAAATGATTAAAAATGTTGGATAATTAAATAGACGGGTAATTTTCAACCATAATTTAAAGATATTCTTAATTAAGGTTGGGTTTTATAGATCCGTAAATCTATAGTAGGTATTATTATTAATATTGATAATAAAACTGTTAATTCTTATGGGAAATTAATGGTCAATATTTGTCAAATATGCTATGATAGTGACTACAATTATAAAAATATCGTTGCTGGTAGATAGGAGGTTGTTATGAACAACAATCGTAAAAAGAACAATTTTACTCATAACGTTCTCTTCTACGCCGTGATGTTCTTGTGTATTATGGGAATTGCTTACTTCTTCTTCGGTGGCAATGCATCGAATGGTCAAAGTAAGACAGTTTCACAAAGCGAGTTTATCTCCGAACTGAAGAGTAATAAAGTTAAGAGTGTTCAGCTTCAGCCTAATGGTGGTGTTTACAAAGTTACTGGTAGTTATCGTAAACCCCAGTCAAATAATAACAGTAATGCTACCACAAATAGCGGCTTTACACTTGCTACGCAACGAAACAGTAAGGTTACCCAATTCCAGAGTTCGGTTCTGGAAAGTGATGTAACTATTAGTCAGCTTCAAAAATATGCTAATAAGCATAATGTGAAAATCAGTACACGAGCTGAAGAATCTAATAGTGTTTGGATGAACTTATTGTTGACCGTGTTACCGCTTGTCATCATGATTTTCTTCTTCTATATGATGATGGGTCAAGCAGGCCAGGGCGGTGGCGGCCGTGGAGTTATGAGCTTTGGGAAGACAAAGGCTAAGCCAGCCGATGCCAAGAAAAATAAAGTTCGTTTCTCGGATGTTGCTGGTGAAGAAGAAGAAAAGCAAGAGTTAGTTGAAGTTGTTGAATTTTTAAAGAATCCAAAGAAATTCACCAAGCTTGGTGCGCGGATTCCATCTGGGGTTTTACTAGAGGGGCCTCCAGGAACTGGTAAGACTTTGCTTGCCAAGGCCGTTGCTGGTG
This sequence comes from Limosilactobacillus walteri, assembly GCF_014830205.1. Lineage (NCBI taxonomy): Bacteria > Bacillati > Bacillota > Bacilli > Lactobacillales > Lactobacillaceae > Limosilactobacillus > Limosilactobacillus walteri. The sequence goes on along the minus strand of NZ_QORN01000002.1, from coordinate 6,356 downwards.
AGTCAGGTGTGCCATTCTTCTCAATTTCTGGTTCAGATTTCGTTGAGATGTTTGTCGGTGTTGGTGCTAGCCGTGTTCGTGACTTGTTTGAACAAGCTAAAAAGGCTGCTCCAGCAATTATCTTCATTGATGAAATCGATGCCGTTGGTCGACGCCGTGGAAACGGTATGGGTGGCGGCCATGATGAACGTGAACAAACATTAAACCAATTGCTTGTTGAAATGGATGGTTTCCAAGGTGACGAGGGAATTATCGTTATGGCTGCTACCAACCGATCGGACGTTTTAGATCCAGCTCTTCTTCGGCCAGGTCGTTTTGATCGAAAGATTTTGGTTGGTCGTCCGGATGTCAAAGGTCGTGAAGCTATTTTACGGGTTCACGCTAAGAATAAGCCAATGGCAAGCGATGTTGACTTAAAAGAAATTGCTAAGCAGACACCAGGCTTTGTTGGTGCAGACCTAGCTAACCTCCTAAACGAAGCGGCATTATTAGCTGCTCGTCGTAACAAAACAGAAATTGATGCGGCTGACTTAGATGAAGCAGAAGACCGGGTAATTGCTGGACCAGCTAAGCATAACCGGGTTCAGTCTGAACAAGAACGGAAGACTGTTGCTTTCCACGAAGCAGGTCACACAATTGTTGGTTTAGTATTAAATGATGCACGAGTTGTTCATAAGGTTACCATCGTTCCTCGTGGTCGTGCAGGTGGTTATGCTATCATGCTGCCACGAGAAGACCAGATGTTAATGTCAAAGAAGAATGCTATGGAACAGATTGCCGGGTTAATGGGTGGTCGTGCGGCTGAAGAGATTATCTTTAAGTCACAATCCTCTGGTGCTTCTAATGACTTTGAACAAGCGACCCAAATTGCTCGTTCGATGGTTACCCAATACGGAATGAGTGACAAGATTGGTCCAGTAGAACTGCAAAGTTCTGGTCAGGTCTTTACAGGTCAAGGCTACGATCAATCTCCTTACTCAGAAAAGACGGCTGCTTTGGTAGATGAAGAGGTTCGTCGGATCTTAATGGAAGGACATGAAACGGCCTTACATATCATTGAGACCCATCGTGAACAACACCGGTTAATTGCTGAAGCATTGCTTAAGTACGAAACGCTTGATGAAAAGCAAATCCTTAGTCTTTATAAGACGGGGAAGATTCCAGATAAAGATGTGGCTGCGGAAGATAAAGAAGCACGCGCCCAAACTTTTGAAGAATCCAAGCGTGAACTTGAACGACTAGAGAATGAACGTCATAATGAAGCACAGAGTGATCAAAATGATAACGATAACTCTACGCCTGATGATGTTGATAATAAATCACAGTCGAGTGATGATTCAGATAATACTGATAATAAGTAAACTTGTTGAAAAGACGGAAGAAACAAAACCTGATGGGCGGGTGGCGGGTCTTCCGTTTTTCTTTAAATAATTTTAAGGAGGAATTTAAAATGAAAACAACTGATTATTTAGTAAAAAGCATGACAAAAGATGGTAAGTTCCGGGCTTATGCAGTTAATGCCACCCAGGTTGTAGAAAAAGCACACCAAATTCATGATACATGGAGTGCTTCGTCTGCTGCCCTCGGTCGTACGCTAATTGGAACCTTACTATTAGCTACTTCCAGTCTTCAAGGTGAAGCAGGAATGACAGTTAAGATTCAAGGGAATGGACCAGTTGGCTTTATTGTGGCCGATGGAACAGCGCAAGGAACAGTAAAAGGGTATATGGGAAATCCACATGTTTCATTACCTGCTAATGATAAGGGAAAGATTGATGTTGCACAGGCGATTGGCGATAAAGGAACCCTTTCTGTTACCAAAATGGCACCAGGGGATAAAACACCCTATACTGGTGAAGTCAATTTAGTGTCTGGAGAATTAGGGGATGACTTTACTTATTACTTAGCTCAATCAGAGCAAATTCCATCAGCCGTTGGGTTATCCGTATTTGTTAATCCTGATGAGAGTATTGATGTTGCTGGTGGCTTTATGATTCAAGTAATGCCAGGAGCAAGCGATGAAGAGATTAGTAAATTAGAAAAGACATTAAAAGAACTACCATTGGTTTCACAATTGCTTCGTGATGGCGACACCCCTGAAGATATTTTAAAGAAAATTTTTGGCGATGATTTGAAGATTCTTGAAACGATGCCAGTTCGGTATGAGTGTGATTGTTCTAAGGAACGATTTGCTCATGCTTTAGAAAGTATTTCTAAAGATGACATGAAGAAGTTAATTGATGAAGATCATCATGCAGAAACCGTTTGTCAATTTTGTGGGAAGAAATATGAATTTAATGAGGATGAGTTAAAGGCTATTTATGCCAAAATGACTGCTAAAAATAATCAAGAAGAGCAGAATAAAAATTAATTTTTGGTGCTTCACGGTTTGATATGCTATGATAGTTGAGTTATCGGACAATTTTTAAATAATGAAACTGGAAGGCCAGCGCAGTTTCTTATACAGTAATGAGGTGAAAAAATGAAGTGGAAGATCGGTAACGTTGAAATTCCAAATCAAGTTGTCGTTGCTCCAATGGCTGGAGTAACAAATTCGGCTTTTCGGGTTATCTGTAAAAGATTTGGTGCTGGTTATGTTGTCTGTGAAATGATCTCAGACCGGGGCATCATGTACCATAATCAGCGCACGTTAAATATGATGGATGTTGACCCAACTGAACATCCAATGGGGATTCAAATTTTTGGTGGGACCAAAGAGACTTTAGTTGAAGCAGCGAAGTATGTTGACCAACATACTGCGGCGGATGTTATTGATATTAATATGGGATGCCCAGTTAATAAGGTAGTCAAGACTGATGCTGGAGCCCGCTGGTTGTTAGATCCAAATAAAGTATATGAAATGGTATCTTATGTTACTGACGCAGTAAAGAAGCCGGTAACCGTTAAGATGCGGACTGGTTGGGATGACAAACATATTTTAGCAGTGGAAAATGCGCTTGCTGCTGAACGTGCCGGTGCTAGTGCTATTGCAATGCATGGCCGAACGCGAAAACAGATGTATACGGGACATGCTGATTGGAATATACTAAAAGAAGTAGCGAGTCAATTGAAAATCCCATTTATGGCTAATGGTGATGTTCGGACGCCAGAGGATGCAAAGAAGATTCTTGATATGACAGGAGCAACAGCGGCGATGATTGGTCGTGCTGCCATGGGTAATCCTTGGATGTTAAAACGAACCGAACATTATTTAGAAACTGGTGAGCTGCTTCCCGAGGCTACTCCCGAGCAAAAGATTAAAATGGCTAAAGACCACCTTAATCGATTGGTGGATTTAAAAGGTGAGTATGTCGGGGTGCGCGAATTCCGTGGATTGTCAACTTATTACATTAAGGGAATTCCACGAGCTGCACGGACCAAAGTAGCATTGGTAGAAGCAGAGACACTGGCTGAAATGAATGAGATTTTTGACCGTTTTGCTGAACAAACTGCCCAGCGTGAAGCAGAAAAAGCAGCGCGGAAGCAAGCTTAAATTACGAGGAGGAGAAGATAGTGTCACAAGAGTTAGATCAGATGCGTGTTCGACGTGAAAAAATGGAAGAATTGAAGCAGGCTGGGATTGAACCATTCGGCCGTCGCTTTAAGCGGGATCACCTTGCACAAGATTTACACGATAAATTCGATCAATACGATAAAGAAGAATTAAACGAGATGGGCGCTAAGGTTATTATTGCGGGACGGATGACAAGAAAGCGGAGCAGCGGGAAAGCAGGCTTTGCTGATTTTGTTGACCGTACCGGTAAGATTCAGGTATACGCTCGTAAAGATATGGTTGGCGACGAACCATACCATATTTTCAAGCGGTCTGATATTGGTGACTTCCTAGGGATTGAAGGGGATGTTATTAAGACCGATACTGGTGAATTGACTGTGCGGGCGCATAAAATTACCTTCTTGTCTAAGGCTTTACGTCCACTTCCCAATAAGTGGGATGGTGTTACTGATCCAGAAACTATTTATCGTCAGCGTTACCTCGACTTGATTTCGAATCCAGAAAGTTTTAAACGATTCCACCAGCGGACGGCAATTATTAAGGCGGTTCGTAAATACATGGATGATCATGACTTTACCGAAGTTGAAACCCCGATTTTGAACACCCAAGCTGGTGGGGCTAATGCACGTCCATTTATCACGCACCATAATGCTCTTGATATTGATATGTACCTGCGAATCGCAACAGAATTATATTTGAAGCGATTGATTGTCGGTGGCTTTGAACGGGTATATGAACTTGGCCGGATTTTCCGTAATGAAGGGATGGACCCTCACCATAATCCTGAATTTACGACGATGGAAACTTACGCTGCCTACTTTGATTTCCAAGATGTAATGGATGAAACAGAAGGGATTGTTAAGGCAGCAGCAAAGGTTGTTTCTGATGATGGTAAGATCACGTATCAAGGACATGAGATTGACCTTGGTGGTGAATTTAAGCGGATTACCATGGTTGATGCAGTTAAAGAAAAGACTGGCGTTGACTTTAGCAAGGAAATGACTGATGACGAAGCAAAGAAGCTTGCGGATGAACACCATGTTCAATACGAACCCTACTGGACAAAGGGACATATTTTAAATGCATTCTTTGAAGAGTTTGTTGAGGATACTTTGATTCAGCCAACATTCGTTTATGAATTTCCAGTTGAAGTTTCACCGTTAGCAAAGCGGAATGCTGATAATCCAGCAATGACAGATCGGTTTGAATTATATGTCGATGGTAGTGAACTCGCTAATGCCTTTAGTGAATTGAATGACCCAATTGACCAAAAAGAACGATTTGAAATGCAAGCTAAAGAAAAGGCTAATGGTAATGATGAAGCTGAACCCGTTGATTTAGACTATGTTCAAGCACTTGAATATGGGATGCCGCCAACAGGTGGATTGGGAATTGGTATTGACCGTCTTGTAATGTTATTAACTGATGCAAAGTCAATCCGGGATGTTATCCTCTTCCCAACAATGCGTCCCGAAAAGGAAGAAGAAAACGGTAAGAAGGGTAAAAAGAAGAAAAAGTAAGCCTGTAAAAGGACTTGATGGTAGGCTTTACGGATTTTTAAGCTTAGGATTCTTTAGCCCTAAAAGAATTTCCAGTCAGTGGTGTGTACACCATAAATATATTATTGTTTGAAAATAAACTGATAAAAAGTCAGTCCAAGAAAAAGAACTCGTGCACCTTTGAAAGGTTACGGGTTCTTTTTTATGAGTAAAAAATATTGCAAGTAAAAGCTAACTCTACCGAAAAAATGTTAATAAGCATATGGCTAATGTGATAGAATGGGTATCAATTTACAACACAAAGGTGGGGATATTGATGGATCAATTAGCAATGTTAAAGGAAGATTGCATCGTGAAGCAGAAGCGAGGAATACATATAATCCTTGCTTCCATTGTGGTATGGAGTGGTATTTTAGTAGTACAATTACTCGCTATTCCAATCCTGACGAAGAATTTATTAGTATTTATATGTACTGCTGCTCTTTTGCCAATTTCCTTTGTTGTCTCCCGATTCATTAATGTTGATTTTCAGAACAAGGCGAACCCGTTAACAAAATTAGGAATGCTATTTTCGACAAACCAACTTTTATATCTCTTGATTGCAATGTGGATTTATCCAACTATTCCTAATAAAATGCTAATGGTTTTGGCAATCATTTTTGGTGCTCATTTACTGCCTTATAGTTGGTTGTATAATTCTAGGGTTTATTTAGTCTCGTCAATAATAATTTCAATATTGGCTTTATTTGTGGGACTAAATTTTACCCCATTCATTTTAGCGTTAGTTATGGTTGGGGCGGTAGTTGTGTTTTGCATTGCCTTGATATTTGAACATTTAAGAAGGATTAAATAAAGTGGTTGGCTAAACCAAAACGATACTTAGCATGTCACGGGTTAATTATCGTTCATCCTTGGACTTGAGCCTTGTGGTTACTTGCCATGTTATTTTGCTATTGTTCGTAAAAATAGTTGCGGATGAGAGAAAATAAATTTTTTCAGTCTTTTGATTTTGTTCTTAAATAAAGGCTGCATTTTACTTTTAAGCCATATTTGTTCTGAAATTTACAGTAAAAGGCAAATTATTTCTTTCCTTATAATTGAAATAGTTCGCTAACGTAAAATTGCTGAAAAAAGTTATTAGAAAAGTGTTGACGAGAAGGTGAAAGCACGGTATAGTAATTATCGTTGTCAAAACAGTTAAGTGCTGTTACGATGGATTAACAAAAAAGTTAAAAATAATTGTTGACATCAGATTGATGACATGATATATTAATAAAGTTGCTGATTGAGTTATCGATCAAGAAGAAATTCTAAAATAATTAGAATTTCTTCTTGACAAGTTG